>JBOEFV010000031.1:718-16009 GCA_050633065.1 Bdellovibrionales bacterium | reverse complement strand
TGCGAGTTCAAGTCTCGCTCGGAGTACCATTAAATAAATACCCTGGTCTTTTTTTCTCAAACAACCTGTTTATCTTCTTCAGACTCAACAATAACAAACCAGCGGCGAGCACCAACTATATCCAAAATATTGAGTACCACAGGGAGAAAAACGAGCCCAAAAAAAGACTCCAGTTCATACTAAATCCAAAGGTTTCAACGAGTAAACTATGAGTGATTAAATCACTATAAAAGAATAAGAATACTGTGCTAGAGCATAGTGTAACAAAACCAAAAACATATATACCTAGTCCATAAGTCTCTTCAAAATATATCTTCATCAGCTCCACGATAATCTGCAACCCTGAAACTATTAAAAGTGGAGGAGCAAAAATAAGGGCAAAGGCAGCCCCTCCTAAACCATCAGCTCCATTGTCTAAAAAACCTAGTTCAATAAAAAAAGAAACCCCAGAGTTCCAAAAAAAAAATCATACAGCCAAGTATTAAAGGTAACATTCTATGAATCTTACTATAGCCGCTTCCTGCTTACAACATACTCGCTTTCTAGGGCGCCCCTTAGTTACATCAATGCAAGAAGAACTCCAGAGGACAGAACTTTAGACTTTTAGAAAATAAGATTTTTGAGTAAATGGTATTTTACTGGGTTACTAAAACAATACTCGAGATGCTAGTAAAACCTAATATATCTTGTGAATGGGCTGCCTCAAACTCACTAATAGAAACATTATTTAACGGACTTGGCAGTGTAGTACTCATTGCAAAAACTCCAAAAGAATATACATGCATACCAAATGGTGGACAAGGCCCTCCCCAGCCATTAGGAATTCCAGAGTTTCCAAGCCAAGAATTATCCCCAACGGCTCCCTCCGGAAAAGAGACTTCCATAAACACACCAGTACTGACAGATTCTAAAGCTTCAAACCCTGTAACTGAGGATGGTATATTGTACAAGTTTAAGTGTACCCAGTTCTCACCAGTTCCTTGCTGTGCAGAAAGGTCTTCAACTATTATAACAAAGCTTGTGGTGCCTTCAGGGGCGTTCAACCATGAAAGGTGTGGAAAATCATTGTCACCACTACATTGACCCGGTAATGCATGCAAGAACTGCGCTGGTAACACACCAGTGTTAACAAAATCATTACTTTGTACACTAAAGACATCCGGCTGATTAGGGTTTTCATCAAGTGCACTCATCTCGTTACAGCCCATAAAAAGAATAAGCAAACATATACAAATAATACTTTTCACTTAAGACTTCTCCCGCTTAAAAACAACTACTTGTTGATCGAAGTTATTATAACATAGCTATAATCTGAATGAAAATCTAAATTATCTATGAAACTCTAACTAAGACAACCCCCAGCAAAATAGTCATAACGCCCACAACTTTATTTGAGTAAAGCCTTTCTTTTAAAAATGTTACCCCTAAGCCTGAAGCGATCACTATGGAAAACTCTCTTAAAGCAACAACGTATGATGTTGAAGTCTGTGTGTAAGCCCATAAAATTATCAGATAAGCTGCTGAACCTGCAAAGGCTATAAAAAAAGCCTCTAACTTTCTTTCTTTAAGAACGCTTAAAGCTTCTTTTTTATATCTTGTAAAAAGAAGAGGCGCTGCAATTAAAGCTGTAAGCAGGTTCATCATTCCAATGAAAAAGAAAATCGGAACATGTAATGCACCTCTACTGTCCACTAAAGAATAGGTTGAAATAACAGACCCTAATAAAAGTGCCACAGACAAACCTTTAAGAGTCTCTAACTTTTTAACTTCACGACCTGCTATAAATAAAGTTCCTATAATTATAGCTCCCACACCAAGACAGCCCTGAAAAGAAAGCTCATCCCACCCTAACATGTAAGCCGTTAAACAGGTTAAGGCTACCCCCACCCCTCTTGCCACAGGATAAACAACTGAAATTTCTCCAACCGTGTAAGCCCAGCCAAGAACCATCACATAGACAAAGTGAATAATCCCACTAAACAAAACAAACTTCCACGAGGTTGCCGTCATTAAAGAAAAGTCTGTATAAAGAGAAGCTATTGGAACTGAAACCAGCCCAAACAGCAACCAGCCGATAAGCAGTAACACTGTCTTATTAGCAGTGCTTTTTTTCGCTAAAAAATTCCATGACGCCTGCATGAATGAAGATCCCAGAACTGCAAAAAATACGGCTGTACTCATAAAAAAACTGTAGTCTGCTCTTATCTGACAGTCCACCACCCTTTACAATAAACTGACAATTCTCGTTCTTTTACAGTACTCACGCCTCTAACTGCTTTCTATTAGAATTCAGCCGGCACAGTTCATGCTTTTTAGATCCATATCAACAACTTTAAACGGAGTAGAGAATGAAAAAAAAACTCTTATTAACAGCTGCGACACTTATTATATCAACACAGAGCTTTGGAGCTTCTGGCTTAAACGGAGACCCCCAATGCCACCTACAAGCCCCACATATTAATAAAAAGTTTAGCGACTCCATGATAGAAATTGCTACGACAGCCTATTCTGAAGGAGTTTCAGAGGCCGCTATTACAGCAACCCTTAGATCAATTGATCAAACTGTCGATGTTCTAAAATCTGATAGAAACCAACAGTCTTTTCAAAGACCTTTTATTGACGCTTACAACAGACGCATCAGTAACGGAACCATAAATTCTGCAAGAGGAAAGATGAACTCCTTCTCCTCTATTTTAGCTCGAGCTGAAAGAGAGTATGGAGTTCCAAAAGAAGTACTTACAACTTTTTGGGGACTTGAAACAGCTTTTGGTACATATCAAGGAAATGTACATACCATTAGTGCACTTGCTCTATTAGCCCATGACTGCAGACGTCCCCACCTTTTTAGACCACAGCTTGTAGCGGCAATGAAGCTTGTTGACCAGGGCTTATTAGACCCTGTTACAACAACAGGTGCATGGGCTGGTGAAATTGGACAAGTGCAAATGCTTCCAAACGATATTTTGCATCTAGGTATAGATGGTGACGGGGATGGAAAGATTAGCCTTAAAACCTCTACTGCTGATGCGATGATGAGTGCAGCAAATATGCTAAAACATCACGGCTGGCAAACTGATCAACCATGGATTAAAGAGGTAACCGTTTCTAATAACGCAGCTTGGAATGAGTCAGGGCTTTCAAGAAAGCTTTCTATTGCACAGTGGAAAAACTTAGGTGTTCAAGCAAGGTCTGGAGACCTTGGAGATCATAACCTTCCCGCTTCACTGGTTTCCCCACAAGGGCACAAAGGACCAAAGTTTCTAGTTTATGAAAACTATGAGGTTTTCTTAAAATGGAACCAGAGTTTTACTTACACTTTAAGTGCTGCACACATGGCAACTATTCTGCAAGGAGACCCTAAGTTTCAAGATGGAATCCCAGATCTTGGCTTAACTACCCCACAGGTAAAAGAGCTTCAAAGAAAGCTTCAAACTTTTGGCCACGATATTGGTGAAGTTGTTGACGGTCTAATTGGTGGAAAAACAAGAATTGCCGTTCGTATAGAGCAAAGACGCCTAGGAATGATTACTGACGGCTGGCCAACACCTTATCTTTTAAATAACTTATAGTATAATAAGCCACACATTAAACTGTGCGGCTCTTTTTTTACTATGGGATTTGCCACCCCGCACTATAGCAAATAGGGATAATAACAGACCTCCAAACATCTACATCATTCTTTCCAGAAGCCAATACGATCCTAGAAACATCAACTAATGCATCATAAGACTCTTCATCTATTTTCTGTCCTGGATAGAATAAATCATATACTCCCATTATAGATCCTTCACTAAATTTAGAAGTCCTATCCCCTGTCACATTACCCACAAGATTTCTCACTGCCCGAGTAACCCCTATAATTTTTTTGCATGCTGACGTCCTATAACCCTCTCGTGTCACGGTACTTGGAGCAATAGTTTGAGTTTCTGACTGTGCAGTCCGTCCAGCACTATTATTTCTCAATGCACATGTTGAATCTTCATCGACAAAAGAGCAGTTTCCATGAAACTCAGAAACCTTCTCTAATACATTGTTTATGATAATATTTGTTATCGCTTTATCTTCTGTCTTGTATGGCTTTCGAATATACCTATAAATTAGTGCACTTTGATTCCCAGCTATGGCAACTGCCTCAGCCTTAGATCTCGCATCTCCATTTTGTGGCAAGAAAACTTCAGATAAAACACTGGCAATAAAAACTCTATCGCCCACTCTAGCCTTTGAAGACGGCTGATCTACATCTAAAATACTTGGATCATGAATAGAGGCAAGCTCTTCAGCTTCAAAAGCACTTTGTCCGCCACAGTTTTGATTAAGGCCTGCTACAAGTACACAAGTTAATAACGAAAAAGTCATTTTAAACCAATTTTTCATTACACCACCTCTGTCTTATCAATATAGCCACTGTTTAGTTCAACTTCCCCTTTATCATTCTTAACAACTAAACTAGGGTTATTAACAGAAGGAGTCTCAACTCCAAGCATTGTCGCAATAGATGAAATAACATGCCCTGTAGTTGCTGTGGGGCCATGTTTAAGATTTCCTGCAGCCCCCCATGAACCAGGTCTTCTTCCAATACTGGCTCCATCTTTTAAAATTTGACCTGCTATAATAGGGCCTTTTATCATTCCAGACAAAAGCATACAATTTGAAGACCATGGTGAGTGATCTGAACCTGTCCCATCTGTTCTTGGGTACCTTCCAAACTCATTAGATTGTCTAATGACAGTGTGGTCAAACATGTTACTGCCCTTATAAGCTGTAGTCTTTAATCCCTCTATTAAGCCCAGGATACACGCTGAGTTTATACGGTAAAATAGTGTGGTATAAAATACGCTATTTAAAACACCTGTTCTATGCTGGTCCTTTGTAACTGTTCTAGCAGCTCCATTAAAGTTAACTCTTAAGCTGCCCACACCAATCGACACTGAAGAGGTTAAATTATTTGTAATTACGTACTCTGCAACAGCAAACTCTTTCGCTAAATTTGGAATGTTCGCAGTTTTAATTGTATCTCTCATGTCTGCATCAGTGACAATTCGATCACCAGAACTTTCTCTATAATTCAGGTCCCCTGTTCTATCACCTGTTTTTCCAACAGGCTTATCACTCAAGCCCTCTAAGCCTTGAGACATTTTAACAGTTTCTGAAATAATTTTTTCATACTTAGCCAGTAGCACAGGGTAAGCTGCAGCTATTTTAGCAACCTCTCCTTCCATAAGCTTTCTAGCCCCTGCCTGATCTAAAGATAATGAGCCTGAACCAAGTTTTACACCAGCAATTCCTCTATTGAGTTTTTCAACAGCCCCATCAATTTCTTTACTGTACTCTTTGTGTAAATTTCCAACTCCTGCAGCAAAAGCCTCTGGCAAAAGGGCTGCCATATCTTGCCCCCCGCTATACAGTTTTGCATTTTTTCCTTTAGGTGATTTAAAGTCTAAAGATGTGCTCCCCAAACCAATACCACCAAAAGGAAGCCCTGCTTGATCTGCTAATATTCCATCAATACTGTATTGAGTAAGCGGCCTGTTCATTAAAGCTGCTGCAGGTGCATGCCCTGGATTTAGTGCATCAATTCCTTGAAGAACTAACATATTATCCATTAAATCACTTATTGGCCTTGGCGCACCACTTCCATCTGCAACATTAGACTTCCAAATAACCGGAGCATTTATACCCTTAACTTTATGGGTTTTGTACGCTGCCCCTGTATACCTAGCCCCACCTGTTAGCTCTGACGCCACAGAGCCGTTTGCCATTATATTTGCCATAGGGTTATTGCCATATGGACTTAAAAATAAATCATACATCCACCTCGGTGGAGCTCCAAACTGTTGAACTAAAATATACTTATTCGCTAAAGCTTCAGTCTCTGTAGCTGAAGCTCTCTCAATAAGACTTGGTACTAACTGATCTAAAAAAAGCTCCATTGGAGAGCTTGCAACTGCAGCCCCTGCACCGAGTAACTTTAAAATATCTCTTCTTGATGGTTTTTTTGACATTTTAGTTACCTCCCAATAGCGTGTAGCCTTCAGATTGGTATACTTTACTTTTAAGAATCGCCTCAACTAAACCGTAAGTGTTCTTTGTTTTTTTAAGTTCCTGTCCAAGCTCAATAACTTTATTCCGGTGAAATAAATCTTGCTCATTTAATTGAACTAATGAAAAGGGATCTTGAATATCGGCTAATGAAACATCAACTCCTGTAAAATGCTCATAATATTTTTTTGCAACACATGAATAGTAGTCATTTGTTTCAAGAATATTGTTTGCAAGCCCTTCTAAGTTTGAAAACGGCTTATGCACAAGATCCCCGTTGTAGCTTCTATAGTATAAAGCCCCTTTAGGTGGCCTTAAAGCATATGAAGCATCTGTAGTTTCAGGCCAATGAGGAGCGTTTCCTTTTGTTACTTTTCTTTGATAAGGATACTTGAACTGAGGATTTGTTGCAGACACATTGCCAGTTGTAATATTATTCATAAGAAAGCCCCTGCCACCTGCTGCAAGTTGGTCCATTGTTGCATGACACTGGATACATCCATCAGACTTTCTAAATGCTGATGTTGCATTTCTTTTCTTATAAGGCTGTCCATCTGTAAGTCTTACTGCAGGAAGGCTCTTACACAAAAAATCACTTAAAACAGTATTTGCCCATGAACGATTCATTTTATCAGCCCCATCTGAAGCAGCAACATTAACTGCTGGAAGCGACCTTAACAAGTATGACCTTGCCCCAAGAACTCCACCACCTATAGACGCTAGAAGATCTTTTGATCCCTCTGTGTATCTATTCATATTAGGAAGACTTAAAACTCTTGCTGCCTTAAGGCCTACTAAATCACCTGTTTCAACAAAACTTATATCATCAAAAGGGACTTTAGTACTTCCATCTCTATAGGTAAAAAGGCTTTTTTCCATATTTGATGAGTAGCCAACATTTGCAGGAGCTCTATTTGATCTTATACCTTCTAAGTCCTTTTTCCCTTTTAAAACACTATCAATATCATTGTTTTTTAATAACGCCCTTGTGTAAAAGTGAGCTGAACTTTGTTCATCATAAATATCATTCATAATTCTAGAGCGCACTCCACTTGCACCCACAAGAGATTGGCGAGAGAAAAAAGTCATGTGAAGTTTAGTAAAACTTTTAAGTACAGCCTTAGCCTCTTCATCATTAATATTTTGAAGTCTTCCGTTAGTTTTAAGCTTGGCTTTTGCAAGAGTTTGCAAACATGCATTTTCTGCAGAGATCTCCCCAGCCTTAACACTCTTTAATAAGGGGTGTGATCTATAAACCCGACTACTTGTAAGGTGAGCGTAACATCTGTAAAAAAGTTCAACTTCAGACAGTTGTTCTGTAAAAGCTGTGCTTGAAGATCCCAATATCAATAATAGCATCAAATATCTCACACCTGCTTAACGGCTGTTAAGCTTCCAGATTTTAGTCTAGCTGGAGTTTTTATGAGAGTTTCCCTAAGTTGAGTCAAAAAGTGTTGCAACAAAGATGCAACCACCCACATTTTGTCTCAATCTAAGAAGCTAGAAATACATATGCACTTGAGCTTGTGTAGAGTTCCAGTCTGTCACAACAGGACTGTTTGAGGATTCGTCTGTATTTGAATGCATCCAGTAAGACAGATCTAGCTCAAGCCCTGAAAATATAAATATTTTATATCCAACAGATATATCTGAAGCAGATCCTTGAGTATGGTTTCTTGTAGTGTTTGCACTCGCATAACTTGCAGTTAAGTAACTTTCTTTAAAAACCTGAAGCTTTAACTCTCCTGTCATCACACCACCACTATTAGAAAGGCCTGGTGAAAACTCTTCTTCAAAACCTAAGTATTCAAAGTTTCCTGTAAGCCCTTTATAACTTGCTCCAAGAGCAAGAGCGAACATGTCTTTTGAAAGCTCGCTTCCTGAAATGTCTGAACTTGTAGACCAGTATGATGCAACCGCCGAAGCCCCTAATGTCACAAACCTTAAACCTGCATTAGCAACAAAACCTGTTGAGCCATCTGTAATACCTGAAACCCCTGTATCTGTTAGATAGTGTAGATTAAAAAATGGTACATTTGGAGATGATCCAATTGAAACACCTTCATACTTTACTACTGATGAGCCAGCCCCGCCAGAGCGGCCAGAAGCAGAGCCTCCTGGAGTGGTGTAGCCAAACGCCACAACTTCTCTTAACGCTCTATGATTTGAATTATAATTACCAAACATAGGCCTATAAATCCCACCCATTACATAAGTGTTGTAAGGAAGGGCATCATACATTGCATATGCTGACCTTGTAGTCCCCGATCTAAAAATAGCATTCCACTCACTCGTGTATGGAGAGTTTAAGTATCTGTGTTCAAAGACTAAAGATATGTTCTTATTTAAAGCCGGTTTAAAACGAAGACCTAAATCAAAAGCCATCATGCCCATTCCTGTACTGTCCCTATAACCAACTGAAGCCGTTCCAGGCCCTTGATCTCCCGAGTTTGAAAGGTACAAAAATCTTGTTTCAGCATTCGTTAGGACCTTGCCTTGTTTCTCTACAAAGTAAGGATCCCTCCTTGTCATGAAAGCCTCAAATTCTGTATCGTTTTTAGCTGTGTAAGCCCATGCGGTATCATGGTACTTATCATACCGCTCTCTTTTTTTAACATAGCCCGACAAAGAAGAAAGCGGGCTCTTCCCTTTTTTTCTATAATACTTTTCAGCGCTTTTACTCAATTTTTCAGAGCGTACACTTTCAGGATACTTATGCGCATAAGCTTGCATATTTCTAGGTGATGGCGTCTTTTCTCCATGGACCCACGACTTTACCTTGTATGATTTTAACCACTTTTGAGAATTCCACTTTCCATAAGCATTTCTCATTCCACCTCCATTAGGGTTTACATGGCAACCCTGACAAGACAATGTACATTTTCTCTTCTTTGCCTCCCTATTTATACGTCCTGGAGAATGGCAAGCTGCGCAGTTTGTTGAGTACTTATTTGATAACCATGGCTCGGCTTGTGCATCGGTTGAAATGAGAAATAAAAGAAAAACAAAAAAAAGCATGGCTTCTCCTAAGGTCTATTAACTTGAGATTTACATTTAAGTTATACAACACTAATGACGATAATGAAACATGGGCTTTTGTCATAAATTTGTTATTCTTTTATCTTTACCTGCACTTTTTGCATGCAGCCCTAAGCACGATGGAGCATCCTCAAACAGCTCTACAGAAATCATATTAAACCCCGACCCTGATCCTGCACTAGAAGCTGCAGCAGAAAATATACTTGGACCGAAATGTGCTTCATGTCACGGAGCCTCTGGAACTGACCCGGAGTTTTTAAATTCCAGTGAGAACCCTGGTTTAGACATACTTCAAAATGACAGCAAATACGTAAAAATTGGCCAAGGCCAAATTTCACTACTCTATCAACGTTCAATCGATAATACCATGCCACCAGGAAACCCTCTCTCTCAAGGAGAGGCTGATGCGATTAAAGCCTGGATTGATGATTTAGGGATTGTTCCGGATGTAGGTGATGGCGAGTCTGGAGAAGAGGTAGCCGCAACATTTTCAGATATAGAAAGTAACATTCTAGCACCTAAGTGCTACGGCTGCCATGACGGGCACAGCACATACGACTTTGGAGATTATTCTGATATCTTATATGGCTTTGTAGCCCCCTATAACCTAAGCAGCACACTATATACATCAATAACCAGCGGAGCTTCTTCAACTGGGAACGTAATGCCAAAAAATCAGACAGCCTTAACAACTTCAGAAATTGAGGCCATCAGCTCTTGGATTATGAGCGGGGCCCCTAATAATTAAAGAAAACTCTTACAAGAACCTATCGCAGGTTTTGCGCCTTCCCTTTCAAGCTCTCTAATCTTTAGATCCTTTCTAAAAACACGTCCTCTAGCCTGAACTCTTCTCTCTGATAAAGCATCAAGAAGAAAGGCTCCAAGGTATGGCATTCCTGCAAAGGCACCTATTGTAGAAACCGCCCCACCAAGCTTACCAACAACTTCTGCTAGTAAATTATTTGGAAGATTTGGGTTTTCATAAAGTCTTTCAACACCCATCGCATTTCCAGCCTCTAACAGTCTTTCAGGGTAGCGTTCAGTTGCTTCATAGTTATGTGAAACAGCCTCTTTAACCATTTCTAAAGCTCCCTCAACACCCGGAACTGTCTTAAATGCATTAGTCAATATATCTGCAGATTTAGTAACTATATTTGTTGGAGTTTCTCCACCAAATATTAACCTAAGAAATGATCGAGTTCCCATTGTAGCGTTCTCTTTTAAAGTCAGCATTGTGCCTGCAATATTCGCCTCAACAGCAATACCCCAAATATTTTCAAGCCAAGAAAAAGTGATTTTTTTCTTCTGAAGCCTTGTCTCAATATACTTCTGCGCATCTGGATGAGCCCTAAGTTTCCTTGGAATTCTATTAGAAACCCATGAAGAGGTTCTTTCAAAAGCATTCTCAACCTTCTGTCCAAAGCCTGACATCGCAGTCGCAAAGGTCATAATGTATATTAGGCTATAAGCTCCAACATCAAAACGCCCTAAACCATAAGCATCAAAAGCTAAAACAGTAAGAAGAGTGGCTGGGAAGTTTGCCGCAATCATCTTTAAACTAAAGACATGATTAGCCCTCCATTTATTCTCCGGATTTTTAACTAGATTTTTTAAGTAGAACCTCCAAAAACCTTTCTTACCATCTTTATGCATAATGGCCTTATCAAACCCACCTTTAGAATCCATAAAGTAATCCATCTGAACCTTCATCCATGTGTTCGCAAGAAGACCTATAATTAAACCTGGAATAAACCCATTATAGAAAATGTACTTACTCATATAATTACGGTGGGTCTCAGTATCCATACCGTTAATATCAAATGGCTGTAACATTCCAGTATCAACTCCAGCATAAAGTAACAATGATGACATTATACCTATAGGAATAGATGAAAATAAACTTGAGATTTCCATTCTCACTGCTCTGTCCATTGCCTTTGGCTTTTCCAACTGCACTCTTGCTACTTGTTGCCTATGTATCTGAGCATTACCTGGGTGAATAGTCTTTAAAAGATTATGTTTAAAGTTTAACTGTAACCTCGAATAAAAACTGGAAAGGTTATTAGCAACTTTAGAAGCTCTCTCCTTAACAGCTTCAAAATCAATTACTCTCTCTAAATCAGCTTCAACAGAGGCAATTTCTTTATCTGTAAATTCAAAATCTACAACATTCTCTCTTTTAACAGCTTTAACAACTTCTTTTGCAAATCTCTCAGGGGACATCTTCGTATGCTCACCAGATAGAATAAGATCATTCACAAATCTTTGCATAACTAAATCAAAAGTCTGTGAGTAAAAAGACCTGTAATAAGATCTCTCCTTCTTACTCAAGGCCTTAAGCTTTGAATCATGAAGCGTGCCTATACCCGTAGATACAACTCCTTCACGCTCAGCAGAAGCAAAAATAACCAGTATTCTTGCAGGGTCTCTTAAGTGCTCAATCAAAGCTTTTTGTGCTTTATTAGAAGCTATCTCCATCGCCAAAAGCTCTAGCTTTCCAACAGCATCTTCAAACTTACTTAAGTTCTCTAAAGATGATTCAGAAAGCAGGAAGGACTTAGGAATAGGAATTCTTGAGCCTGACTCCCCTGCTTTAAGTTCAGATAAAAACCTATTTAACTTTTGCGGCCATGAATCAAGACCTGAGTTATACCTAGTTGGAATATGTTGTTTTCCACCAAGCTCACCAGCAGCAACTTTTGCAAAATTTGGGTATAAAAATGACATAAGCCACATATCCCCTCTGTAGTAAAAAGACCTTGGAAAGAATAACTTATTCCAAAAAGTACCATTTGCTTTAAATGTATTACTCAATGACGAGTAACTTAAAAAAGCATGAGATAAAGCTTTTAATAAAGTATCTTTATTTTTAATTACCGTTTTTCTCACTACATCATCTGATTTTTCACCAAATGCTTTAACGAAACTAAGCTTTGCCTTAAAGCCCGACACCACCTTAAACCAGGAAATAATAAATTTAGGGTTATAGCCAGCTTTAGCTAAATCTTTTTCAACAGACTGGATATCAGTTCTTCCACTTCGCAGTCTCTCTAAATGATCATGTAAAAGCTCAACCTCTGCCTCACTAACTTTAGATAAATCACTACCTGAAGACTGTTTTTCAGCCTCAGCCCTACGATCCCAATAAGCATGATGATCTTTATTTGCCCACCTAATAAAAGATCTTATAATTGTTTTTTCCTCTTTAGTATCAGCAGTTCTACGCTCTGAAAGACTGCTTTTAAGCATTCTATACGTGTTTATTGTCACATGAATCCCTGCAAACAACTTAACAGGAACTAAAAGTATTTGCCCTAAACCATATAAAAACGGAGCCCACTTTCCATCTGCAAAGTATGCATCAATAAACGCTAATTTAAAGATTCCAGATGTTGATGTGAAGAACGCATCTTTTGAAAGCTCCACATAGTTTCTACCATAATCCATGTGTTCTAAATAACCTTGGTAGTGCTGAAAGCTTGCTGAAACTAAGTCTAACGTTTGGCTAATGTGTAAAAAATGAGATTCTGGCAAAAATGATGAGCCTGCAACAGCACCTATTGCCACAACACCAAATTTAGAAAGTTTTGACATTCTCCCTCTGTCAGAAAAAGCCCTCTCTCTGTCAGCCTTACTGTTGTTAATAGCTATTAACATCGCATTTAATAGCTTTGATGCACCTTCAGGTCTACGAGCTCGTGTTAACTCCCCAAGAAGAAGCCTCACTCTGTTAAAAAACTTTCTACCTGCATGACTGGCAGCATTCGCTGCACTTAAAGATGCATTTGCCCCAAGACCTTTTTTAATAGCCTCAAACTCTTGCGTAGAAACCTTTCCATCCTCAAGAGCTCTTTCTAATGTTGCCTCTGTAGACTCAACACTATGCGGAACCTTTCCGTCAAGGCCATCCATTATGCCCCTAAGGTATGAGTCTGATCTCAAAGATCTTTCCATTTGCTCTTGAAAGTGATCTCCTTGAGCCTCCATTGATTTACCAAAGAACTCTAAAACATACTCTATTAAAGGTTGCGTTTTCTTATATGTTGCAGGGTCAACCATTGCCACACTAACATTAAAAATTATTTGGTGTGTTTTAGCTAACACGCCAAACTGTGGAAAGCTTAATGCGCGCTTTCCAATATTAAGTCTACCCTCTTTGATAGAGAACGTTTTGGGAGCAGCCTCTGTTTTTAGTGGCATTGTATATACAGGAAGAACAGCGTTACCAATATTAGCTCTAAAATGATTTAAATCTATAAACCTCACCGGAAGAGTTCTCTTCGCTCCCCCTCTAACACTTTCCATTGAGTCTTTCTCAATAAAAACCAAGTAGTTTCCAAAAAAGAAGATTGCTTCAACGGGAATGTCAAAGTGGTTAAGCTCTCTCCCCCTAGGATCAACTAGTGAAAAAGTATATGTTTTGCCCTTATCTAAAGACCTTAAAGGGTTTTCATGGTTAAACCTCGGGCTTAATGATTCTGTAAAATCTTTTTGACTAAACGCTAAAACCCTTTCACCTTCAGACTTTACAACCACACGCATTTTATTTCCCC
The DNA here is from genome assembly GCA_050633065.1 of Bdellovibrionales bacterium. Lineage (GTDB taxonomy): Bacteria > Bdellovibrionota > Bdellovibrionia > Bdellovibrionales > UBA1609 > JALZUR01. The sequence goes on along the minus strand of JBOEFV010000031.1, from coordinate 2,378 downwards.
AATAATGCTTAGTTCTTAGGTCCATATCTACCATGTGCTCTAAATCAAGAGGGTTACCGTCCTTAGGATCAAACAGCTTTAAGTCAGCAAGTTCTAGTTCAGCAAGCGCTACTCTACTTGTGATATCTGCCTTAATACTCTCTAAATCTGAAATTAATTTTAAGTCCCTTCTTGAGGCCCTTTGACGCCTTTCCTCTGCTTGAGACAAAAGCTCTTTTAGTGCCACAACCTCAGATTTAAAATGCTCTTCTCTTTCTAGAAAATCGATTTCTAAAGTTTGCTCTTTTGCCGCTTCAGCATTTTCAGCCCTATCATCAACAACATTTTGCCTTGTAAGTAAAAATGGATCTAAATTTGCATTTCCTTTTCTTGTTCCATAGACCGAATCACGTAGCGCTTTAAGTTCTTCATCTAAACTGACCTCTGGAGTAGCTTCTTCAGCTTCAGTGCTTTGAGCATAAGCTGGCACAGTGGGAAGAAGTGGTATTCCTGCAAAGGCAATACTCACTGATAAAAGCATTAAAAACAACTGACGTGCAATAACAGACATAGACGATTCCTTATCTATTCTAGAGGGTTAACGCCCTTTAGTTTAACAGAATCGCTATATTTGACCTATTTCTATTAGGCCGTTTGTAGACTTTTCACTCACTGTCTAATTTATTATAAATCTTGAGAAAACCCGTCTTCGAGGCTTTCATTCCAGCCTCTAATGTAAGCTGGCGGCTCTAGATCAACATCTTCAGCCTTTAAAATCTCAAGAATTTCTTGAGGAGACACTCTACCCCCTGTTTTTTTAAGAAACTGAGCTTTAACAAGAGCGTGTGCATAAACTTTACCTGATCTTTTAAATCTTTGCTCAAGGTAAAAGTTTCTCTCATCCCAGCCTACAACTTTAGAGACAATACTAAATTTTAAAAAAAGTTCTAACGACTTTTTAAACTTCATGCTCTCTGAGGCAACAACTGGATATATCCCTCTTTTATTCAAAATAGAAAAGGCATTGTTGCGAATCATCAAATCTACTCTGGCCAAATCCATTAAAGAAAAATACTTCCCGTTATTCATGTGCATTAAAACATCAAGGTCTGTAAACCAAACCCTAAAAGGTGTTGAGCATTCATCTGTAAACCCTAAAGGACCACGAAATCGTGACACAATCAGGGTCCAGAAGAGTCTAAAGAGTAAATTCATATGCTTGCTAAAATAGAGTTAAACGTCTCACTTGGTCTCATAGCTTTTGCAAGGACCGCATCATCTGGAAGGTAGTATCCACCCATATCAATTTCTTTTCCTTGTGCTGAATTAAGCTCGTCTATAATTGCAGACTCTGCCTCTTCAAGTCTTGCAGATGTTTCTGAAAACTTTGCCTTAAGTTCATCGTTTTCATCTTGTGCAGCTAAAGCTTCAGCCCAGTACATTGCAAGGTAGAAATGACTTCCTCTATTGTCTAACTCTCCAACTTTTCTAGAAGGAGATTTGTTCGTTTTTAAAAACTTCCCGTTAGCTTCATCTAAAGCCTTTGCTAAAACTAAAGCTTTCTCATTCTTATCTTTTTCAGCCAAAGCCTCAATTGAAACACCTAATGCTAAAAATTCCCCTAGCGAGTCCCATCTTAAGTGATTCTCTTCCATGAACTGTTGAACATGCTTTGGAGCAG
>JBOEFV010000031.1:0-704 GCA_050633065.1 Bdellovibrionales bacterium | reverse complement strand
AACAATTGATAACATCTTAGCACTTGTTCCAAGCTCTAAAATTGGAAATAAATCTGTTAAGTAATCTCTTAATACGTTCCCTGTAACAGAAATTACATCTTGTCCTTCTTTAACTCTTTTTAGTGTATATTTAGTTGCTTCAACAGGAGCTAGAATCTTAATTTCTAAACCACTAGTGTCATGATCCTTTAAGCACTCATTAACCCTCTTAATAAGGTTAGCGTCATGAGCTCTGTTTTCATCAAGCCAGAATACTGCAGGAGAACCTGTCGCTTTTGCACGAGAAACACCTAACCTCACCCAGTCTTTAATAGGCTCATCTTTTGTCTGACACATTCTAAAAATGTCTCCAGCTTCAACCTTGTGCTCCATTAAAGTATTTCCTGAAGGGTCAACAACTCTAACTGACCCAGCTTGGCTCATTTCAAAAGTTTTATCATGAGACCCATACTCTTCAGCCTTTTTAGCCATTAAGCCAACATTTGAAACATTCCCCATCTTAGTCACGTCAAACGCACCATTTTCTTTACAAAATGAAATTGTCTCTTGATAAACCCCTGCATAAGAACGGTCTGGAATCATGAATTTTGTATCAGCAAGCTTTCCATCAGGACCCCACATTTTACCAGAAGTTCTAATAGCTGCAGGCATTGAAGCATCAATGATCACATCACTTGGCACATGTAAGTTTGTGATTCCTTTAT
>JBOEFV010000030.1:0-7349 GCA_050633065.1 Bdellovibrionales bacterium | reverse complement strand
GTATAGCACCCCCTTGTAAAACTAAATTTTCATTACTTTCTATATTTTCACTGCAGAGCAACACATCTGAACCAGTTGCTTCATGATTAGAGTTGACCGTTTTTAAATTCCAAAAACCTTCTAAATCATGACTCGTATAACTGTCATTAGCTTTTTTCACTGAATCAATACTAGTTTCTAAAAGTCTCACCGAGCTATACTCAAAAACACTTTCATCAAGAAAACTTTGTAGCGTTTTGTATCCTGACTGTTTTAGAACAGTATCATAGTTTTTGACCTCTTCAGTCCTCCCATCGCTGTACGTAGCAATTGATGTTGTGCCATTAAATTCATATGTGAAATGTGATAAACCCTGTCCAGCTAAATGAGCAAAACCGTTAATTGTAGCGGCATACTTACAGGGACCATCCTTAAATAAGAAATTGATATTATTTGCCATAAACTCGTTTCTCTTATTCATTCCAGCATCGCCATCAATATCGATTGGGAAAATTTTAACTCCTTTTTTTGAAAGTTCGTATGAAATTTGCCACCAGATACTCATACCGTGGGTTTCATGCGTATCTTGAGACCCTTTTAAGTGCATAGTTCCAAAGGTTTTAATTTCCTCACCATTCAATGTTAAAACTGGTCCGTCTTCTTTAAACCTTAATTCTGTTGCTCCAGGCCCTCCAGCTTCTAAAAAGAGGCAGCTTTTAGACTCTCTTCCTAAAAAATACTGATCTAGTAAGTTTTGATAAATTTTATACTTTCTGTAGTGGGAATGGTGAGTTTCTCCAATCAGAACAAGGTTACTTTCTCTTAAGGCGTTAAAATTTAAAGATGAATATGGTTTGGATTGAGAAAGAGCAGCCTTTTGAAATTTGATATGTTTATTGCAAACTTCATCGGTAGATTGAGCAAAAACCGATTTTGTGATCAAACATAGTGCTATACTGTATATTAGTAGTTTCATGGCTTTTTCATTTCAAAAAACATGCTCAAAAACCTAATGCTAATAATGAATTTGTGGGCACTAGAGCTCATTCAACGTATGAAAACTGCCTAAGTGATTGCGTAGATTGTCACATCAAAAAGCGTGATTTTGTGAGAAATCTTCTAAAATGTAAGGAATTAATTACTTTAGGCTCAACTAGAACCTGCTTTGAGCCATTCTATTAATAATACCTTCAGTTTTATGTGATACATAATAACTAGAAACCCCGAACACGGATGGTTTGGGCTTTGGTTTCTTATCTAGTAGCTAAGCTAAACTCACAAACTTAAATACTTTTATATAGAGACAAGGAAAGTGGAACTTTTACAATCAAAAAGCCTCTCCTGCATAGAGTTTAGGGTAAGTGGTATTTAGAGAGTGAAACAGGGAGCTCTATATGAAGTTATTAATATTTGTTACTGTGACAGCATTTTCAAGTTTAAGTTTAGGTGTTTGTTTTGAAAGGTTTTATACTGAAGAACATTTAAGTGATCACCCTGAACAAGAAGTAAGAAGTGCTTTTGTAGAATCACCTAACTATAGCAATTATGATTTTTTTAAAGACCCTATAAATATTGAAATTCACTTTGTAAGAGATGGTAAAAACTTTATAGCTCAAGCTTCAGGTAAGTGTACTTTCGGGCAAGTTAATAATGGGTTTTGTAATTTTAATAACCAAGGGCAAAATTCAGCTTCATACACTACAAAAAATTGGGATGATTACACGAAGCCAAAAGAGCAGAGTATTCTCTTTAAAGTGGCTAAGGGTTTTGAGTATAATGATTTAAGTGAAGGCGTTCTGCCAGGTCAAAAAATTAAAATTACAGAATATGACAGAACATTTAAAGTTTATAAGAATGACCTTGAATCAGATTACTATTCTGATGGCTGTGGTAAGGCGTTAAGATCTGTTCATAAAAAATCTACTTCAAGATTGTGGAATGAAGTAATTCTACACTCTGTACGAAATGACCTTCCAAGACCAACGGTTACAGCAAGAAACTTGTTTCATCTGTCTGCACTTATGTGGGATGTGTATGCATCTTATGACAGTGCCCATAAGGGGTATTACTATAAAGGTGTGGCTCCTGAATCTAAAAATATTGAAGCGGATAGGGACCTTGCATTAAGTTCAGCGGCGTACACTCTTTTAAAGGAGCGTTATAAGGATGCTCCAGGTAATGGTGATGTGTATCCTGAGTACGATGGTGGAGCTGGAGACGGGGTGATCGATTATAAACTTAATAAGTTTTATGAACGACTTATTAAAAGGCTTGGTTATAGTTCTAGTGNNCACTCATGGAAAGTTTGGTGAGCGCTTAGCTAAAGAGCTTTTGGTTTCTCAGTTAAATGATGGGTCTCGTGAGTCTGAAAATTATGCTCCAGAGAAAACTTATGTTTTAAGAAACCCTGAAATCATGGACATTTCTCAATCAGGAATGAGAAGTCCTGTGGATTTATCTCCTTATGAAGGTGACGGAGGAGCTTCAATTTTTGATTATGTCCCTGGAAAGCTAGCAGAGTATTATGGAGATTTTAGTAGGGCTTTTGAATATGGAAATCTTAAAAGAGAGTACTGGTTTAAGATAAAAAGTGATGTTTTATCTACACCTTCAATGGCTGAAAATATTGATATTGATTCATGGGTGAAACTATTTATACCAGGAGCTATAGACCAAGGTGGAAACGCTCAAGCAAGTGCACAAGAGCCACTTACAGTATTTTGGGGCAGACTTCCTACTTTTGGAAATCTAGAAGAGTATAAAACACAAGGTAAAGAGGGTGTTTATTTTGATCCAGGAAGACATTTACCAAAATTTTCTGATAACCCAGGTGAAGTGATTAAACAAAATCTTCAGGTGATAGAGTACAGTGCTCTACTAAACCCTATGGACATGTCTAAATATGACTTTGATAGAGACGGGGTATTAGACAATAACCCAGGAGCCTCACTTATTGATATATCTCCAAGAACTTTAGGTAACAGTACGCTTGGGACAAATGATAAAAAAGGTCACATGATAAATCCTGTTACGGGAAAGCCATATAAAGAAAACATGGTGAGAGCTGCTGATTATCATAGATCCATTGCTGAGTTTTGGGCTGATGGTCCTGATTCAGAAACTCCTCCTGGGCATTGGAACACATTAGCAAACTACACATTGGATCAGTTAAATAAGCTAAAGACTCCCCTTAAGTGGAGAGGTGTTGGTCAAACTTTAGAGCAAGAAGAGTATGAGCTTAAAATGTATTTAACTCTAAACGGCGCTCTTCATGATGCGGCAGTAGTGGCGTGGGGAATTAAAGGACATTATCAGGGAAATAGACCTGTCACCGTAATTAGAAAACTTGCAGATATGGCTGAAAAAGATCCTACGTTTGCTAAAAAGTTAGTTTCATATTCGGCTAATTTAAAAATGGTTACATATAAGAAAGTAGATCTTTTAAAAGACGGCACTGAGGTTGAAAAAGAGTACACAAAACTTGCTGTAAAATCGTGGAGAGGTCCAAGCTATGGAGGCTTTTATGATAGTATTGATGGATCTGCAGAGCTCAGAGATTTAAGCTTTAGATATAGAAATGAGTTGGCTGTTGCTGAAGGGGAGACCTTTGGGCATCAAATTGCTGGTGTAGGTTGGATTCTTGCAGAGCACTGGATGCCTTATCAAAGACAAACTTTTGTAACACCTCCTTTTCCTGGATTTGTTTCAGGACACTCAACTTTTAGTAGAGCTGCCGCAGAAGTTCTTGCAGGAGTTACAGGATCTGAGTTTTTTCCAGGTGGTTTAGGTGTGTATAAAGCTCCCCCTCTTCACTTTGAGTATGATGAAGTACAGCCTTTTGAATTTCAGTGGGCAACATACTTTGATGCTTCTGATGCAAGTGGGTTATCAAGACTTTATGGAGGAATCCATGCAAGCTATGATGATCTTCCAGCAAGAGTTATTGGTTCAAGGATTGGAAGAGAAGCAGTTTTAAGAGCTCAGAGTATTTTTAAATAAAAACTAACTTTGGAGAGGGGGGTTAGCCTTCGCCGTCATCACCGATGGCTTCAACGGGGCAGCCTTCCATCGCTTCATCACACATCTCAGCCTCTTCTTCATCTGTAGGCTGTTTGATTAAAAAAGCGTGGCCATCTTCTTCATCCATTCCAAAGTTGTCAGGGGCTGATGTTACGCAAGCATCACAAGCTATACATGATCGATCGACATAAAATTTACCCTTAACGTTCTCATCATATTTATCAGTTTTATCAGCCATGGCTTTGTCTTCCTACTCTAGATTGTGCTACATATAAAATATGAGCTTTATAGAGGAAGTCAATCGACGTAGAACATTTGCCATCATTTCGCATCCAGATGCGGGAAAAACTACCATCACAGAGAAAATCCTCTATGCAGGGGGTGTTATACGCTCTACTGGGGAAGTTAAGGGTAAAAAAGGATCAAAAGCAGTTACATCTGATTGGATGGCTATGGAGCGTGAAAGAGGAGTTTCAATCACGTCTTCAGTGATGAGCTTTGATCATGTGGGCTTAAGAATTAACCTTTTAGATACCCCCGGTCACAAAGACTTTTCTGAAGATACATACAGAACATTAATAGCTGCTGATTCTGCAGCAATGCTTATTGATGCAGCAAAGGGTGTGGAGGCTCAAACAAGAAAACTTTATGAAGTTTGTAAGCTTAAGAAGATGCCTATTTTTACCTTCGCTAACAAAATGGATAGAGAGGGTAAAGATCCCTTAGATTTAATCGATGATGTTGAAAAAACATTAGAAATGAAATGCTATCCAGTAACTTGGCCTATAGGAATCGGTGACAGATTTAAAGGGCTTTACCATAGAGAGAAAAAGCAAGTTTACTTATTCACAAAAGGTGAGGTGGAGCCTGAGATCTTAGATGTAACAGGTTTTGATGATCCTATTATTAAAGAGAGAGTTGCTGATGAGGAAGTTTATAATACCTATATTGAAACGATAGAGCTTTTAGAAGGTGCTTTAGATCCTTTTGACCCAGAAGAATTTGCAAGAGGAGAAGTGAGTCCGATGACTTTTGGTTCTGCAAAATTTAACTGGGGTGTGGATTTATTTTTAGAACTTTTTTGTAAGCACTCACCATCTCCCAGGCCTAGAAACACTTCTCTTGGAGAGTTAGAGCCTACAAATAAAGATTTTTCAGGCTTTGTTTTTAAGATTCAAGCAAACATGGATAAAAACCATAGGGACCGTGTTGCTTTTATTAGAGTTTGTAGCGGTACTTTTGATAGAGGAATGAAAGTAGCTCATCAAAGGCTTGGAAGAGATCTAAGATTGTCTTATGCAAACCAATTTGTTGCAGGAGACAGGGAGACAGTAGATCANNCGACACTGGAAACTTTCAAATTGGGGATTCAATTACATTAAAGAAAAAAATGGAGTTTGAGCCAATTCCACGATTTGCCCCAGAACTGTTTGGCCGTGTGGGGATTAAAGACCCTTTAAAAAGAAAGAAAATGAATGAGGCTGTTCAGCATTTGGTTGAAGAAGGCTTAATTCAGTTCTTCTATGACCCTAATATAGGGAGACAAGACTCCATTCTTGGTGTTGTTGGGGAACTACAATTTGAAGTTCTTTTACGTAGGCTACAAGATGAGTATAATGTAGATGCTAAGCTTGAAAGGCTTGGTTATGAAATGGCTAGATGGGTTTTTAATAAAGAAACAGGCAGGCCGCATTATGAATGCCCTAAGGGAGTAGACAGAGTGTTTGTTGATAACTATGAGCTTCCAGTGGTCTTGCTTCAATCAGAATGGGACCTTGGATGGCTTGAAAGAGACAATCCAGAGCTTAAGTTCTCAATGTCAGCTTTGGGGTAATTAGCTTAAGGGGGAAAGATATGAAGTATATACTTATTTTAACACTAGGGTTTTTAAGTGCGTGTGTTTCTGTAGAAGACAAGAAGCAAGCTGAAAAAGTTGAAAAGGTTTCATTCTCTATAGCTAGTAGTAGTGTTAACGGTGGTTACAACTTAGTTGGAAGTAGCCCTGGTTGTTCGATTAAATGGACTGTTCAAAAAGGTATTTTAACCCATAGAATGAATTGTAAGACTGAAACGCAAGACGAGTTGTGGGCTTATCTTTTAGGTATGGCTTCTAAACTAAAAGCTGAAAATACAAAAGCTATTTACTATGTTCGCTACACTTCAAAAGATTTTCCTGGAGATGAAGTTCGTCTAGGACAAATGTTTTCTAAATCTAAGATGTGGAAAAAACTAAACAGAAAAAATATTAAAGAGAAAAAATATAAAGAGTTTTCTAATAAGTTTTTAGCCAAAGTAATTGAGAAAAAAGGCGTGCTCTCACTTGTGCCAAAGGCGTTAAATACGGCTGGTTATAATTTTAAAGTAGATAAAGTTGAGATAGCTCGATACAAGGTTCAAAAAAATAAAGTTTTAAGACCTGTTGGAAGTAGAATAGTTTTTAAGGTGAACTCTCTTAGTCAAAGCGTTAAGAAATAAGAGCTTTCACCTTTAAATCTAATCTATAGTTTTTTATATTTAGTCTTTCCGTTCGGAGAGACTAGGCCTTCAAATCTTACCTTCTCTTTAGCGTCAAGAACTTCAAAGATAGAGTTGGAGTCTTTATCGACAGCAAGGCGGACTCTGGTATTATTGGTGGTGTCCTTAACAAGGATGCCGCTTCGGCCATCTGGGAAAACATACATACTAACTCGTTCACTTATATTTTTACCTTTATAGCCGTCTAAAGTTACTGAGACTGTTCCGTCGTCTAACATTGCTATACCGCCAGTTTCGTCTCCTTTTGCATTATATAAAATAATACCAGTAGCAGGGCTTCTTCTTTTGTAGACCTTACCGAAAATAGGGACATCTACACTGTCGTTTGCGAGAACAACTCTCTCAACACCTTTATCATCAACAAGGGCTAGTCGCTTCACTTTTAAGGACTCAATTGTTTTGTGGCAGCGTTGAACATCCTAAGATAAAAATTGATGAAACTAAAAAGTAAATAAATCTTAACATAGTAAAGTCCCCCGCGTTTAACGTATAAATATATTTACGTGAATTTAGTGGTACCTTTTGAGGAATTCAAAAACAAGGGGGCTGTGGACATATAAAATGGCGGGTCTTCAGGAAGTGTTCGAGTCCCATGGTTTGCGGAAAGGTAATGAGCCTATAAATAGGCGTGACGGATCAGTCTTGGTAATTTTGAAACTAAATTTAAGTTTTTTTAAGTAATTTTGAAGTAAAATGTAAGAATTCCCGTATGGAAGAGCTCCTAGATTTGATAAACAGATCTTGGGGAAATTAGTATGGGGATTATTGTTCAAATTTTATTTGGCCTAACGGCTTTTTCACAAGCTTTATCAATC
>JBOEFV010000029.1:0-61413 GCA_050633065.1 Bdellovibrionales bacterium | reverse complement strand
GCTCCTTACAGTTCTTTGTTCAATTCGTTTCTCAAACTTTTCACCCTTAATGCCTCTTTGAACATAAATTCCTGGAACGTGTACTTGATCAGGGTCTATTGAGCCAACAGGAACAATCTCTTCAACTTCAGCTACTGTAATCGTCCCGGCCTTAGCCATCATAGGATTAAAGTTTGCAGCAGTTTTGTTAAAAACAAGGTTTCCATAAGCATCAGCTTTTTGAGCTTTTACAAAAGCAAAATCTGCGTGAAGGGCTTCTTCAAGAATATAAGTTCTTCCGTTAAAGTCCTTGTGTTCTTTTCCTTCGGCAACCTTTGTTCCAACACCAGTTGCTGTATAAAATCCTGGAATGCCAGCTCCGCCGGCCCTGATTTTTTCAGCTAAAGTTCCTTGTGGAGTCAGATCAACTTCTAAGTCTCCAGATAAAAACTGTTCAGCAAAAAGTTTATTTTCTCCAACGTAACTAGAGATCATTTTTTTAATCTGTTTTGTCTCTAGTAAAAGACCTAAGCCAAAACCATCAACACCTGCATTATTTGAAATGCAAGTTAGGCCAGTAATACCAGTTTTCTTAAGAGCTTCAATAGCATTTTCAGGAATACCACAGAGACCAAAACCACCAACCATGAAAGTCATGTCGTTAGTCACTCCTGAAATAGCCTCTTCAATTGAATTTACAATTTTATTCATATTATTTCCTACATTCTTTCAATAAGAACAGCGACAGCCTCTCCGCCGCCTATGCAAATACTTGCCATTCCAAATTGTTTATCTTGTGCATGTAAAGCGTGAACAAGGGTTGTAAAAATTCTTGCGCCACTTGCGCCAATTGGGTGACCAAGAGAAACAGCTCCACCATGTACGTTTACTTTTTCATTTGGAATTGAAAGTTCTTTTTGCGCAGCCATTGTCACTACGGCAAAAGCTTCGTTGATTTCAAATAAATCAATATCGGCAACAGTCTTGTTTGTTTTTTCTAATAAGTTTTTCATTGCAAAAACAGGAGCGGTTGTAAACCACTTGGGGTCTTGTGCAAAAGTAGTATAGCCAACAATTTTAGCTAAAGGCCTTACAGAAGTTTCAGAAGAAATACTACTGTTTGCTAAAACTAGAGCTGAGGCTCCATCATTTATTTTACTAGCGTTTGCTGCGGTGATAGTTCCTTCTTTATCAAAAGCGGGTCTTAAATTTGGAATTTTCTCAAATTTTGCTTTTCCTGGTTCGTCATCTATTTCAACAAACGTTGAGCCTTTGCGGCCTTTTACTTCAACAGAGGAAAGTTCATTTTTAAACAAGCCTCTTTCTTGAGCTGATTGAGATTTTTTATAACTTTCAATAGCAAATTGATCTTGCTCTTCACGCGTAAAAGAGTGCTCTTTAACGCAAAGCTCTGCGGCATTACCCATATGCCAGTTGTTGTACGGGTCCCATAAGCCGTCTTTAAGCATTGTGTCTTCCATTTTTACGTGGCCCATTCTGTGCCCAGTGCGTGAATTTGGAAGAATGTGAGGTGCAAGAGACATGTTCTCCATCCCGCCCACAACAACAGCTTTAGTGTGACCTAAAGTGATCGAGTCAGCCCCGAGCATTACAGATTTTAAACCAGAGCCACAAACTTTATTGATGGTCATAGAAGCTACACTTTTAGGCAGTCCGGCTGCAATAACAGCTTGTCTTGCAGGAGCTTGGCCTAAACCAGCCGTTAAAACGTTTCCCATGACACATTCGCCGATTAAAGAGTGGTCAAAGCCACTAGCTGTTACAGCCTCTTTAATGGATGAAGCTCCAAGCTCATTTGCTGGAACGGTAGAGAGAGAGCCTCCAAAGGCTCCAATAGGTGTTCTTTTTGCTGAAAAAATAAGTGTATCTGACATGCTTAACTCCTTGGGTAAGTCTTTTTAAGATGCTCTGTGCTTGCGACTAAGTGAGAATCCTGTCATATTGGCCGGTATATTTGAAGTTAAAACTTATTAAAACTTGTGAAATTCTAAAAATTAAAAATGATTTAGAGGACTAATGGCAACTAAAAAGAAAACAGCGAAAAAGAAGACTGCAAAGAAAAAAGTTACTAAGAAGAAGGTTGCGACTAAAAAAGTTACTAAGAAGAAAGTGGCTAAGAAGGTAGCAAAGAAAGCCTCTAAAAAGGTTGCTAAGAAAAAAGTTTCTAAAAAAGTTACTAAGAAGAAAGTTTCTAAAAAAGTCACTAAGAAGAAGGTGGCAAAGAAAGTCACTAAAAAGAAAGCGACTAAGAAGGTGGCAAAGAAGGTTGCTAAGAAAAAAGTTACTAAAAATAAAGTGGCTAAGAAGGTAACAAAAAAGGTTGCTAAGAAAAAAGTTTCTAAAAAAGTTACTAAGAAGAAAACTGTTGCTAAAAAAACACCAAAGGGGTCACTGGCAAAAGCGGCTTCAAAAATAGCAAAAAAGATTTCAACAAAAGTTGAAGAAGTTTTAAAGCCAAAAGAGAAAGAGATTCCGAAGAAAGCTGCTAAGACTAAAGCTGTTGAGGTTGTTGAAAAAGTTGTTCTTACACCAGAGCAGGCTAAAGCAATTACTCAAGAGAAAATAGCGGAAGCTTTAGCTAATGTTGCTAAAGAGAAAAGTACAGGTACGGTTTCTATTACAGATGCTGAAGGGCGTGTTCTTTGTCGCTCAGCTAACTGTGATCAGGTTGCAGCTGTTGAAGGATACTGTCGGTACCACTACCTGCTTTATTGGAAAAAAATCCAGTTACGCAGAAAGATTTTATCAGAAGGTAAACTTGAAAAGTATGTTCAAGAGCTAACAGCTAGATACCCAGATAAGTATCTAGATATTCTTTCAAAGGACTTGGGTTCAGAGAAAGACTTTCAGCAAACTTGTCAGGAGTTAGGTATCGGAGGCCATGAAAATGAAATGGATCCTGATGATGACAATAGTGATAGCGACCCAGATTTCTAGGTCGCTTTAGGAAAGTTAAATTACTTACTTCCTGAGAAAGTTCCTGAACAAAACGGTAGTTCAGTAGAATCTGTACAAATCTGATATATTTCATATGAAGAGCTTACAGAGTCGGGATCACTTTCTATTGGAATATCAGTGAAACGTACTTGAACAGTAGCAGTGTAGCCGCCATACGGTGTGCAGTCTGAAATATTCATATCCGATTCTGGATCGGGTACATCAAATGTGATATCAGCAAGTCCTGTTTCAGGGGCTAAGTTAAAATTCCCACTATTTAGATAATGTGCAAAGTCTACAGGAGCTTGTAAGTTTGTAGGTATAACTAAAGAGACATCATCATCTTTTGTTATTGTTAGAGATGATGCTCCGTTAGGGCAGAGTCCTCCGGTCAAGTCTGTTGTGCTACTGATGCTACCAGTATATGTAACATCTCTCCCTCTTCTTTTTCCAGTTGCAACTTGTGTGATGCTTGTTACTTCCCCTAAAGGAATTACTGGAGTGCCAGGGTTTAACTCTTGAATGAGGGCTGCAATAACTGCAGGGTCACTAAGGTCAAGTGTACTTGATCCAGTATATCCAGTAGCAGTATCAGCAATTTGAATTCCGTTATCAGGGTTTCCATCTTCATCTAAAGACAGAAGTATGAGTGCTAACTGTAGTGCTTCTGCATCTGTAGGGTTATCAGTTCCTGCAAGGTCAGCTAGAGTCATTCCTGCGGTACATGATAAACTAGCAATTTGAAGTGATCCCATAGAGAAGGTTACATTCTCACCCTCAGCACACATAATAAGTCCACTTGGTCCCGTGGTTTGGTTTCCTCCAGAAGGAGATGAGTAGCTTAGTCCTTCAATAGGAATGTTCCAGATGTTGGAAACAACAGGGGTTGTATTCTCTGAAGGAGTAGATTCGTTAATAACCTCAATTACTTCTAATGTTGGTATCACTGAAGTTCCAGGGTTTACTTCTTGAATTACTTCAGCCACGTCAGTGGGGTCTGTTAAATCAACTGTAGTAGTTTCTCCAGTATATCCAGTGGCAGTATCAGAAATTTGAATTCCATTATCAGGGTTTCCGTCTTCATCTAAAGAAAGAAGGATAAGTGCTAATTGAACAGCCTCATCATCAGTAGGGTTTTCAGTTCCTGCAAGGTCAGCAATAGTCATTCCTGCAGAGCAAGGTATAGTAGCTAACTCAAGAGCACCGATTGAGAAAGTAATAGTTTCTCCTTCAACACAGAAGATTAGTCCGCTCTCGCCAGTTGTTTGAATCCCTCCAGAAGGAGTGGAGTAAGTGAGCCCCTCTATAGGAGTATCCCAAATGTTTGAAATAACAGTGGGAGCATTTTCAGTTTGCTCGGCTTCTTCAATAATATCATCGACTTCAGTTGTTGGAATGACTGCGGTTCCTGGGTCAATTTCTTGAATCAAGTCAGCCACGGCAGTGGGGTCTGTTAAATCAAGAGTTGTTGTGCCTGTATAATCTGTAGCAGTATCAACTATGTTGATTCCGTTGTTTGGATCGTCATCATTGTCTAAAGAAAGTAATAATAATGTTAGCTGGACAGCTTCATCATCTGTAGGACTGTCGACCCCAGCAATGTCTTCAATTGTTATGTTGTCGGAGCATTCAGTCGTACCAAGAACAATCGAGCCAATACTGAAAATAATAGACTCGCCTTGTGTGCAAGTGATTTGACCGTCTGCCGTAGTGGTTCCTTGTGTACCGTCGGCGCGAGTATAAGTGATTCCTTCAATTGCAAAGGGGAGATCCCAGGCATCAGTGATAACTTCATCGGTTGTAATAGGCGTAGTTGTTGGTGAGTCTCCAGAGCCAGATTCTGTAGATCCTTTTCTTGCCGCTACTTCAGCAACCTCTTCACAGGCGGTAAAGAGAAAAAGTATGGGAATCAATATTGATAAAATACGCATAAAAACCTCGTATAAAATATAGGTCTGTATCGGTTTTCATAAGTGTCCAGTTGAGTCTTTGGTCTGGACACGACTTGGAATGACACAGTTAGATGCAAGAGTGTTGCGAAAACTTAATTTTCAACAGCAGCGCCAGAGAATGTTCCACTACAGAGGAGGCTGGTTTCTCCGGCATCATTGCATCTGGCTGAAATCGTATAAATCGCATTACTAATATCGTTATCTCCGTTTATAGTTTGCCCATCAAGAACCATTTCGATTACGTTTGAATAACCACCAAGGGTTCCGCAGCCAGACCCATCAAAGTCACCGGCGCTATCATCAATAGTAAGAGTTCCAGTAAAGTCACTTCCTGAGTAAGTCACTGCTTCAGGTACAAATGCAGTATTAATATCCGGTAGTAGAGTGGGTGGTGGAATTAAAAAATCAAAGGTGTTATCTGTTGAGTTTAAAGATACTGTTGAAGGCGTGCCATCAGGACAGCTGCCTCCAAGGTTGTCAGTTAAGGTTGTTACTGTTCCATCATAATCTTGAGTGTTATTGGTGCCGCCTCCGCCACCACTACCGGGTGGATTTGCACCAGAGTCACGTTCTTTTCGGGCGTTAATTTCTTCTACTTCCTCACATGAAATTATAGACATGCATAAGACTGTGCTAAATAGAAATAAAAGTATAGATCTCATGTAAACCCCCTAAAGACTTTACCTAGATTATAGCAGAGACTTTATTTAAAAGTAAAACTAGAGGTCTGGAGTGTATCAACAATCTTTTCAATTTCATCTGAATCAGACATGTCACCAACAATGAGCCCTTCTGAGACAGTTTCACTCTCTCCAAGTAAAGCATTGGCCTCAGCCTCAAGATCTGTGTTGGTTGCATCAAATTTGTATGAAACTTTTGAAGAGCTGTTCATTTCGTTCCAATGATAGGAGAAATTTTCAAGGTTGTTGTTTTTGAAAAGATCAATAAAGAGTTCTTTGGTGTTAAAGACTAAGCTCTCTAGTGCTGAGATTACGCTTGCCTCAGATCCAGAAGCCTCTGTTGAAGTGTCGAAGTTAGCTTGTTTAATAGTGTTGTTCTTAAGGTAGCCAACACGCAGGACAATTTCTCCTTGATAAATTCGACCAAATGTAAGGAACTTTCCTTCAGTGGCTTGTTTTTCAAATTCTTCTGAGAAGGAGTCTTTAATGGCCTTTAAAAGCTCAATAGGGAAAAGAGTGTATGCTGTATTGTTCTCATTTTTTGGTGTGATCATATAAACCTCTAACACGAAGCGTTACAGACTGTTGAAAGGCTGCAACTTTTTTCAAAATTACTTTTAAAGACCTCTGATAAAGAGTCAAGGCATTGACCCTGTAAGCCCTTAGATTTAGTACTATTCTTTAAGATTTAGTCGCCTTAAGGAGGCTTTAAAGTGAGTAGAGAAATCATAAGGTATAAACCTGTTGATGAGCCTGTAATCCCAGGTTCAATGATGAAGCCTGAAAAAGGTTTAGAACCTTTGGGTCTTTTTATATCTACTTACGGCTGCCAGATGAATGATAACGATAGTGAGCGTATGGTCTCTTTACTTGAGTTCATGAACTACACACAAGTACCAAGTCCTGAACAAGCATCACTGATCATTATTAACTCCTGCTCAGTTAGAGAAAAACCTGTTCATAAAGTTCAATCTGAAGTGGGTAGGTATAGAAAATTAAAGGATAAAAATCCTAATTTAAAAATTGGAGTTGCAGGTTGTGTGGCTCAACAAGAAAAAGACAAGCTTTTAAAAGATCTTCCTCTGCTAGATTTTGTGATGGGCCCTGATAACATTGATTCACTTCCTAAGATTGTATCAGATCTTGATAAAGCCGGTGATGAGTACAACAGAATCAATGCTGCAAAGTTCAAGCATCAGGAGCCTTACCATGTAGAAACGTTAGTTAGAAATGCAGGTGTTTCAACTTTTGTTAACATCACTAAAGGTTGTGATAACTTTTGTACATTTTGTGTTGTTCCTTATACAAGAGGAAGAGAGAGAAGTAGACCTTACACACATCTTGTTGATGATATAAACAAGCTTGTTAAAAAGGGTGTAAAAGAGGTTACTTTACTTGGGCAGAACGTGAACTCGTATAAGTGTGAGAGTGGAGTTAATTTTGCTAATCTTTTAAAGGGTTTGTATAAAGATACTGATATTAAAAGAATTAGATATACAACCAGTCATCCAAAAGATTTTTCGGATGAGCTTGTAGAGATTTCAAGAGACCTTAAAGATAAAATTTGTGAGTATATTCATTTGCCTGTGCAATCAGGGAGCTCTGAAGTTTTAGAAAGAATGAATAGAGGTTATGATAGAGAGCACTACCTTAAGATTGTGGATAAGATTAAAAAAGAGATTCCAGCGGTATCTTTATCAACTGATATTATTGTAGGTTTTCCAGGAGAGACAGATGAGCAGTTTGAAGAAACTCTGTCTTTACTTGAGGCTGTGAAATTTGAGGCTGTGTATGCTTTTAAATATAGCCCAAGACCTTTTACGAAGGCTGCAAGGTTTGAGGATCAGGTTCCAGAAGATGTTCAAAAAGAAAGACTCGATAGGCTTTTTAAGCTTCAGGCGAGGATTACAGAGGAAGTTTCTGAAAGATATACAGACCAAGTAGTTGAAGTGTTAGTGGAAGGTCAGGATTTAGAAACAGGTATCTATAAAGGTAGAAATGAACAAAATAGAATGGTTTATTTTAAAGCATTAGACAGCCTTACGGAAATGGACTTAACAGGTAAGATATTGCCAATTAAGGTTACCGAAGTGATGAGGTCGACACTTAAGGGTGAAATGATGAGCGGAGATGTAAACTAATGGCAGGCCAGATAAAAATCGTTCCTCAAACATTTGCACTGGATGAAAAAACGAATCAAGGACTTGTGGTTTTTGAAACTGTAACTGCAAAGACAAAGTTTTCAGTGCACTTGAATGAAAGTGTTGAAGTGGGTTTGTTCTTAAAAGAGTCTTTTAAAAGACAAGAGTCAGGTTTTGCGCTTTCTAAAAAGTTATTTGAGTCTTTAGGGTATAAATTAGATAGAGGCGTGATTAAAGAACTTGAGGGTGAACGAGAAGAAGCTCATTTAGTTTTAAGAGATGTTGATAGAAATTTAAAAAAAGTACAGGTAAGTATGCTTGAGCTTTTAGGTATGTGGACTTTGGAGAATTTTCCAATGTATGCAAACTCCAAGTTTATAGAAAACTGTAGAGATATAAAGGTTGAGCTTAAAGAAACAACAAAACCGTTAAAATCAGATTTATACAAAAGGTATGGGCAAAAATATTTAATGTAGAAGGGGATGTAGATTGTTACATTTAACCAAAAAGCCGGAAGTTAAAGAATCTTGCTTTATTGCGCCTTCAGCGGACTTGCTTGGTGCAGTTACCCTGGGGGAGAATTCATCAGTTTGGTTTCAATGTGTTTTAAGAGCAGATGTGATGCCAATTACTGTTGGGGATAACACCAACATTCAAGACGGTTCGATTATCCATGGAAGTCTTAATAAAGCCCAAACTACTATTGGTAGTGGTGTTACCATTGGGCATAAAGTGATTCTTCATGGCTGTACAATTAAAGATGATTGCTTGATAGGGATGGGGGCAACAGTAATGGACAATGCTGTTATTCCTAAAAACTGTATTGTTGGAGCGGGGTCACTAGTTACTGAGAACTCTATTTTTGAAGAAGGTATGTTGATTCTTGGAGCTCCTGCAAAACAAGTGAGAAAATTAAAAGAGAGTGAACTTGCTTGGATACAATCTAATGCAAAACACTATATACGCTATTCAAAATCTTATATGACTGGAATTGATCCTAATGCTGAAACTGATTTAAACGAGGAGAAGAAATGAAAATTGAAAAAGCACTAACATTTGATGATATACTGTTGGTCCCGCAACACTCAGAGGTTGTACCAACGTCAATTAGCCCTCGTACTCACTTTGCTAGAAATGTTTATTTAAACATCCCACTTATTTCAGCGGCGATGGATACGGTGACAGAAAGTAAAGTTGCACAGGTCATGGCGCAAATTGGTGGTTTGGGGATTATTCATAAAAACCTTTCGGTTGAATCTCAAGCTTTTGAAGTTGAAAGAGTTAAAAAATATGAAAGTGGTATGATTCAAGAGCCTATTACACTAGGTCCTGATATGCTTGTAAGTGATGCTCTTGCAGTTATGAGAAAGTACTCAATCAGTGGAGTTCCTATAACAGTAGGGAGAAAACTTATTGGTATTTTAACAAACAGAGATTTAAGATTTGAAACAAATGTTGACCAGCCTATTTCTGCAATCATGACAAAAGAAAATTTAGTTACAGCAAAAGAAGGTACTACTTTAGAAGAGGCAAAGCAGGTTTTACAAAAGCATAGAATTGAAAAGCTTCCTGTGGTTGATGATAAAGGTAACCTTTGTGGCCTTATAACGATTAAAGATATTGAAAAATCAATTACATATCCGGATGCAACAAAAGACTCTTACGGAAGACTTCTTGTTGGAGCAGCATCAGGAATTGGCCAAGCTGGAATTGAAAGAGTTGAGGCTTTAGTTGCTTCAGGCTGTGATGTAGTAGTCATTGATACAGCTCATGGGCACTCAAAGAATGTACTAGATTCAGTTAAAGAGATTAGAACTAAGTTTCAAGACTTAGCTATTGTTGCAGGAAACGTAGTTACTCCTGATGCAACAGAGGCTTTAATACATGCAGGAGCTGATGTTGTAAAAGTTGGTGTAGGATCAGGAAGTATTTGTACTACACGTATTATTTCAGGTGTTGGAGTTCCTCAGGTTTCAGCTGTTTATAAATGTGCACAGGCGGCTAAAAAACTTGGAAAATCAGTGATTTCTGATGGAGGCTCCAAGTTCTCAGGTGATGTTGTAAAAGCTTTAGCTGTTGGGGCAAACACAGTGATGCTAGGAAGTATGCTTGCTGGTTGTGATGAAAGCCCTGGTGAGACACTTCTTTATCAAGGAAGAACTTATAAAGTCTATAGAGGGATGGGAAGCCTTGGAGCTATGAAGAAAGGTTCTAAGGATCGCTATTTTCAAGAGTCTGTAAGTGATTTAGACAAACTTGTTCCAGAAGGGATTGAGGGGCGTGTTCCTTATAAAGGCTCTGTTAGCGGTATAATTCACCAAATTGTTGGTGGTATTAAATCTGGTATGGGTTATTGCGGTGCTGATTCAGTATCAAGCCTTCAAGAAAGAGCAAGTTTTGTTGAGATTTCAGGAGCAGGTTTAAAAGAGTCCCATGTTCATGATGTTGCGATTACAAAAGAAGCTCCTAACTACAGACTAGATTAAGGCGGGATAAGTTGAAGTTATTTGATGAAGTTATTAAAGAGAGTGTGATCATTCTTGATTTTGGTTCGCAGTTTACTCAGCTGATTGCAAGGCGTTTAAGAGAGCTTAATGTTTATTCAGAGATCTTACCATTTTCTACAGATATAGAAGAGATTAAAAGTCGAAAGCCTAAGGCTATTATTTTAAGTGGTGGCCCGCACTCTGTATATAGTGAAGAATCCCCTAAAAGAGACATTAAACCTCTTTTAGAAATAGCACCGGTTCTTGGTGTTTGTTACGGAATGCAGCTTTATTGCTATCAAATGGGTGGAAAAGTTGAGCCTTGTGATCTTCGTGAGTACGGTAAAAGTACAATTCACTGGAGTAATGAGGTTTTAAAAGGAAAAGCTGAACAGTCAGTTTGGATGTCCCATGGGGATCTAGTGACTTCACTTCCTGAAGGAACAGAGATTATTGCAAAATCAGAAAATGGTCATCCGGCAGCTGTAAAAGCAGATGGGTTTTTAGGGTACCAATTTCACCCAGAAGTTGCTCACACAGATTTTGGTAAAGAGCTTTTAGAGTATTTTGTTTTTGAATTCGCAAACGTTAAAGAGAACTGGTCTTCAACTGCAGTTTTTGAACGTATTGAAGAAAAGATCAAACAAGCTGTGAAGGCAGACGATGTTGTTTTATGTGCTTTAAGTGGCGGGGTGGATTCAGCTGTTGTAGCTGTGCTGCTTACACAAATTCTTGGCCGAGACAGAGTAAAGTGTGTCTTTGTTGATACAGGACTTCTTCGTAAAGGAGAATACTCTCAGGTGATGGAGAAAATGAACTCACTTGGCCTTGATATTAAAGGAGTGGATGCGAGTGAGAAATTCCTATCTGAACTTTCAGGTGTTTCAGATCCTGAAAAGAAGAGAAAAATAATTGGACATGCTTTTATTGATGTTTTTAAAGAAGAGATAAAAACTCTAGGAAGAATTGATTGGTTGGCACAAGGAACTCTTTATCCCGATGTGATAGAAAGTGTTTCACCAAATGGACAATCAGTAACAATTAAGAGTCACCATAATGTTGGTGGTTTGCCAGATAATTTAGAGTTAAATCTTTTAGAGCCGATCAGAGAGCTTTTTAAAGATGAGGTCCGTGCTTTAGGTAGATATTTAAAAATGCCAGAAATAGTTTTAGGCAGACACCCTTTTCCAGGACCTGGCCTTGCTATTAGGGTTTTAGGAGAGATTACAGAAGCTGATGTAGCCACTTTACAAGAGGCTGATGATATATTTATCTCTTCATTAAGAGAAGAAGGTATTTACGATGATATTTGGCAGGCGTTTTGTGTTCTTCTTCCTGTAAGAACTGTTGGAGTTCAGGGAGACGGTAGAACTTATGAAAAAGTCTTGTCTTTAAGAGCTGTGAATTCTGTCGACGGTATGACTGCGGATTGGTATGAGTTTGATTATAAATTTTTAAAGAAAGTTTCTAATAAAATTACTAACAAAGTTAAAGGTGTAAACAGAGTAGTTTATGACGTTACAAGTAAACCTCCTGGCACTATTGAGTGGGAGTAATTAAAGAATGAGCTTTAGTCACCTTCATAGCCATTCTCATTACTCTCTTTTAAAGTGTTCAAGCTCAATACCGGCTTTAGTTAAGAAGAATAAATCTTTAGGGTATGAAGCTCTTGCTTTAACAGATATGAACAATATGTTCGGGGCTGTTGAATTCTACTTTGCGGCAAAAAAAGAAGGGCTAAAGCCAATTGTCGGTTTAGATATTTCTCTATCAGGAAAGTTCATTAAGTCTCCAGCTGATTCTTACAGTTTAGTTTTGTTAGCTCAAAACTATAAAGGCTACCAGGAGCTTAGTCGTATTGTGAGTTTTGCTCATAAAAAAAATAACTTAGATGGTGTTCAAAGAGCAACTATTGAAGTTGTTAGAGACAACTCTAAAAATGTGATTGCCTTAACAGGAGGACATGAGGGTGTCCTGGTCCAGACATTTTTAAAAGAGGGTCCTGAAAAAGCAGAAGAGAGACTTTTAAAGTTAAAAGAAATATTTCAAGATAGGCTTTATATAGAGATCAATAGGCATGGACTTGATCATGAGTCTGAGTTTTTGCCTTTTGCAATGGAGATATCTGAGAAGCACTCAATTGAGCTAGTAGCGGCCAATGATACAAGGTATACTGAAAATGATGATTTAGTTCCTCATAATATTTTAATAGGTGCAGGGTCGAATAGAACTTTAGATGAAGTTACTGAACAATCATCTATTAACGGTGAATTCTATGTAAAATCAAAAGAGGCTATGGAAGACCTTCTTCCAGGAGATAGGTTTGTTAAAGCTTTAAACAACACTCAAGTTATTGTTGATCGTTGTAATATTGAATTTATTTTATCTGATGCTGATGGGAAACCCATTTATCATTTACCAACGTTTCCAACAAAGGGTGGTCGATCATCAAAGGATGAAATTAGAGAGATTGCATTTCAAGGTTTAGAAGAAAGACTTTCGTTTTTAGAAAAGCAAACTGGTGAAAAGCTAAGTCCTGAACAAAAAAAGGTTTATACTGAAAGACTTGAGTATGAACTTTCCGTTATTGATGGAATGGGTTTTAATGGTTACTTTTTAATCGTACAAGATTTCATAAGATGGTCTAAAGAGAATAACATTCCTGTAGGTCCTGGTCGTGGATCTGGAGCAGGGTCTTTAGTAGCTTATTGTTTAAGTATTACAGATTTAAATCCAATTCCTTACGCTTTGATTTTTGAAAGATTTTTGAATCCTGAACGTGTAAGTATGCCCGATTTTGATATCGATTTTTGTCAAGAACGTCGTGGAGAAGTGATTGAGTATGTGACAAAAACCTATGGTGAACAATCAGTGTCACAGATTATCACTTACGGAAAGCTTCAAACAAGAGCGGCACTTCGTGATGTGGGTAGAGTTTTAGGTTTTAGCTTCATGGAGGTTAATGACATTGCTAAGCTTATTCCTGATGTATTAGGGATAAGTCTTCAAGAAGCTTTAGATACAGAACCTCGTTTAAAAGATATGATGGGGGAAAATCCTCAGGTACATAAACTGATCTCTTTAGCGTTAAAAGTTGAGGGTTTAGTGAGGCATGCCGGTATTCACGCAGCCGGAGTTATTATTGCCGATGGTGATATTGTTGATCATGCTCCTGTGACAACAGGTGCTGATGGTGAGAACGTTGTTCAGTTTGATATGAAAAATTCTGAAAAAATTGGGCTGATCAAGTTTGACTTCTTAGGTTTAAAAACGCTCACACATATTCAATATGGTTTAAATTTTATTAAAAAAACTAAGGGTAAGGATATTAAAGCTGAGGACATCTCAATTGATGACCCGGGTATTTATGAGCTTATGTCTAAAGGTGATAACCATGGAGTCTTTCAGTTTGAGAGTGAGGGGATCACAGATTTAACGATTAAAGCAAAGCCATCATGCTTTACTGATATTGTTGCACTTAATGCCTTGTATCGTCCAGGTCCGATGGAGATGATCCCAGACTACCTTCAAAGAAAAAGTGGAAAGAAAAAGGTAGAGTACCTTTTTCCAGAATTAGAAGAAATTTTAAAAGAGACTTACGGAATTGTAGTTTATCAGGAGCATGTGCAGTTAATCGCATCAAAGATTGCCAGTTACAGTCTTGGTGAAGCCGATATGCTTAGGCGTGCCATGGGTAAGAAAATTGCTGAAGAAATGGCACAGCAAAAAGTCAGATTTTTAAAAGGGGCAAGTGACAATAAATTTGATCCTAAAAAAGCTGAAATTCTTTTTGACCTGATGGCTGAGTTTGCCAAATATGGTTTTAACAAAAGTCACGCTGCCGCTTATTGTGTTGTTACAGCGCAGACAGCATGGCTTAAGCATTATTATCCAGTTGAGTTCTTTGCAGCTTTATTAACTACAGAGATTTCAAATACCGAAAATGTAACTAAGTATGTTAAGGACGCTAAAAAGCATGATATCGAAGTTGTACCTCCTCATATTAATACATCAAGATATGAGTTTGATACAGACGGTGAAAAACTATTTTTCTCACTAGGTGCAATTAAAGGTGTGGGGCAAAATATTGTAGAATTGATTGTTGAAGCAAGAGAGAGCTTGCCAAATAAGAAGTTTGAATCTTTAGAAGAGTTTTTCTCAACAGTTGATACTAAGAAATTTAACAAAAGATCTATTGAGAGTTTATCAAAGGCTGGAGCTTTTGATGGTTATGGATATACAAGAAGTGAACTTTTTGCAGAAGGGTCTAAGTTTTTAGAGGCTGCTGAGAAGAAGAGAAAAGAGCGTGAGATTGGGCAGTTTAACCTTTTTGACACTGAAGGGTCAGAAGATGACAGTTTTAATGTCACAATCTCTAAAAAGCCTGAATGGGACAATAGAGCAAAGCTACAGTTAGAGAAAGAAGTCTTGGGGTTTTATTTAACAAAGCATCCTTTAGAAGCCTACAGCTCTCTTCGTTCTTCATTTAAATCAATTTCAATTACAAAGCTTGATGAAGAAGACCATAAAAAAGAAGTTACTGTTTTTGGAGTGATCCCAAAAACAAAAGAATTTATCACTAAAAAAGGAAGTCGTATGGCCTTTGCTGAGGCCGAGGATGAAGATGGGTCTATAGAGCTGATAGTTTTTCCAGATGTTTTTAAGGAAGTTGAAGGTATTTTAACTGAAGAGAAACCGCTTTTAATCTCAGGGACTTTTGAGGTTCAAGAAGGTAAGGGTGGCAAGATTTTAGTTACGGGGATTGAGGATCCTATTGAGCAGCTGAAGAAAGCGAGATCCATTTCACTCTTTTTAGAGAACCCTGAAGAGGCTGAAATTGATGAATTTTTTAAGCTTGCTGGATTAAGGTCTGGGGATACAAAAATCCATTTAAATCTTGATTTAGCTCTAGATGGTACAGAGCTTGATTCAAAGGTTAAAATTGATGTTTTAGAGCCTGAAGGGGTTGAAATCGATTTTGATTTTTTAGACAGCCTTGGTAAGATCTTTAAGGGCTATCGTGGTCTAGAAGTGGGGGTTTGATTCGTGAGATTTTTAGCATTTTTGTCTGTTTTGGTAATTTGTATTAACGCTGGGGCTGTAAGTTTATCAGAGATGCGAATCTATGGAATGAGTCAGATTAAGAATGAAAATGCTGACATGTGGGATAAGAAAAATCATGCTGTCGCAAATGCAAAAGAGAAAGCGACATATAGACTAGCTGCTAAAGTGTTAAAGCCAGAGATTTTTGAAGAAGTAAAAGAGCGTTTAGAAAAAGAAGTGGTGCCATACTCAAGTCGTTACCTTATCAGCTCAACTGTTAAATCTCATGGAGTTGAAGAGTCTGGAGATTATAAGGCTTACCACGCACAAGTTTCATTCAAATACTCTTTAGATAACTTTAGAAATTTATTAAAAGATAAAGGTTTTTCTGTAAGTGATCTTCAAAGGCATAAAGTGGCAGCTTTTATTGAAGTTTTAGATGTTACAAGAGTTAAGTCCTACAGGTGGTGGAAAGACAGAAGTCCAAAACTTCACCCTGTTCTAAAGCCTTTACAAACTAAACTTTCAGAATCTCTTAAAGAAAAGGGTTATGAACTGATCCCGGTTCAGATTTTTAAGACAACAAATGGTTTTAAAGATATGGCAAGCAGCATGGGTGCTCAGTATTATATAAACGGTTCTGTAAAAATTGAAAAATCAAATAATGGCTATAAGGTTAGAGGTGGGATTTTTAACTTTCATGAAGCTTTATCTCAAAAGCTTGTGTCTGCAGTGGACTTAAAGAAATTTGGATCACAGCTTCAGGAAAAAGAAGAGAAAAGAAGAGAAACAGCTTCTGTTAAAGGAGTTGCTCCTCCAAAATCAAAAGACTTGTTAAAAGAAGCTTTTATGGATGCTGCACAGAAAATGAATGCATCAGAGAATGTAGATCATTTAACACAAGGTTTGGCTAAGATTAATTTTAAAGGGGTAAAGTCCCCAGTAGAGCTTAGAAATATTAAAACAGCGATTAAAACAAATCTTAAAGATAAAGTTTCATCTTTAATGGAAAGACGCATTGAAAATGGACAGGTGACTTTTTATGCTAGAACTGCTCTAAGTCCAAGAAGGCTTTTATCTGTTATGAACTCAAGATCGTCAGGGTTAGGAAGTTATAAAGGTGCATTACAAGAAGATGGAAAATCACTATCTTTCTCATCCTCCAACTAAAGAATTTTTTCATAAGGAGTTCTTTGGGAAAGGCTGGCTTTTTCCTGAAGGATTTCAAAAACAATTAGAATCAATTGATAAAGTTTTAAAAGATGAAAGAGAAGTCCATCTTCTTTCAGGCGCCCATGCGCCAGTATTTACACTTGGAAACTCTCTAAAAAAAGATGAGAACCTAAAAGGGGATTTTGTTCAAACAGACCGTGGTGGCAAGGTGATGTATCATGGGCCGGGGCAGTTAACTATATATCCTATTTTTAAACTTCAAAGATATTTTAACGGGCCTAAGGCATACATTAAATTTCTCTTTGATCTGGCTATTGATCACTTTAAAAAGACTTATTCAATCGACCTGCATTGTAAAAACAATGGGCTTTGGACTGAAGAGAGAAAGAAAGTTGGCTTTGTGGGTTTAAGGGTAAAAAAGGGAGTCACATACCATGGGCTTTCTTTAAACTATGATGTGGATTTGGGGTCATTCTTAAAGCATAGCCCTTGTGATATTTCTGGTGAACAGGCTGGAAATATATTTAATGAAGACGCTCCCTGTTTAAAAGAAGAGTCTGAAATACTAATGAACTTATTTTTTGAAAGATTGACTTTAAGAGATGCTTAATTAAGATAGGATCTTCTTTAGGGAGCCTATAGCTCAGTTGGTTAGAGCGCTACATTGACATTGTAGAGGTCAGCAGTTCGAATCTGCTTAGGCTCACCAGTTTCTTTTGGTCCGTTCTTGACACAGAGGTTACAGCCTATTCCCGAGACATGGGTAACTCATTTTATCTTGAATATAAGGAGTTTTATTAGTTTACATTCTTTGAGCGTAAGCCTGCCCCTTAGTCCAAGTCTAGAATTATTGAAAAGACTTTAAGATCGTTTCAGATTTAGACGATGAGCCTTAAAAGAGGGGATTTTATACATGAGAATGTTTTCCACAATTATTGGGGCGCTTTTGGCGGGTGTAATCATAGCAATGACGTTCTTAACATCAGGTGTTGATGTTAAGTTTTTTGTAAACTATTTAGGGTTTGCAATTGTTATTGGAGGAACGACTTCAGCTATATTTTTGTCTTATGAAATTACTGATGTAATTAGAGTTTTAAACGTTATTTCTAAGATATTTATGAGAAAGGGAAAGAGTCTTCACTCTATTGGTAATGAGCTAATGAAGTTTTCAGAGAGGTGTTCAAATAGTGGAATACCTACTAATTCTGGTGGAGTTGCGCATCCATTTTTAAATGACTGCTTAGTGCTGATGAGTGATGGCTATGATGATGAAGAAATGCGTGAGATGTTGGAGCAAAGAATTATAACGCATTTTGAAAATGAAAAACATGATGTTGGTATTATTAAGTCTATGTCAAAGTACCCTCCTGCTTTTGGAATGGTGGGAACTGTTGTTGGCCTAATTGCATTGATGTCATCAATGGGTGGTGAAACGGCGGATATGGCAAAAATTGGAACATATATGGCGGTTGCACTTACAACAACACTTTATGGTCTTATGATTGCTAATTTCATTTTTGGACCAATTTCTGATAATTTAGAGGTTGGAGCTGAGAAAAATTTAAAAATCAGACAGCTTGTTATGGAAACAGCTCTTTTGATTCATAATGATACTTCTTTATTAGTTATACAAGATAATGTGAATTCATTTATGCCCCCTAGAGGTTTGGTTGACTACGTAGGTGGTACTGGAGCAAAGAGTGCCGCGTAATCGTCAGAAAAAGAAAAAGAAAAAGCCTAATAATAATAAGCTTTCTCTACATAAAGGGGTTTCTTCTAAAATTGGTGAAGATAGTAACTCATGGATTATGTCTTATGCGGATACAGTTACGTTACTGTTATGCTTTTTTATTATTTTCTTTGCTGAGCAGAGTAAGAAAGCAGATCAGGATGTTTTAATTGAACTAAGTAGAGATATGAAGAAGTCTCAAGGGGAAGGATCTGCAGAAAAAGAAGAAGGTAGAAAAAAATCAAAAATGCTGTCAGAAATTGAGTCTGACGTAAGAGCTGAGCTCTCAGATAGTAGAGGAGCTAAAACTTTTTTTGGTGTAGAGAAGAGGCGTAGAGAAGTCCTAATAAGGCTGTATGAGAGAGATTTTTTTCATGTAGGTCACTTCAAGCTTAAACCCAACGGTAATAAAGTTTTAAAAGGTGTTGCTGATTTGTTAAGGTCGTACCAGGATAAGATCTTAATAAAAGTTGAGGGGCACTCGGACAGTTTGGCTGTTAACTCCAACCCTATTTTTGAGTCGAATTTGGATTTAAGCTCTTTAAGAGCTTCTAAAGCGGCTCATGTTTTAATGTCTCATGGGTTCGATGAGGATAGAATACGTGTAGTAGGGTATGGCGCGGCAAGACCGCTTGTTAATGATCGCAGCCCCTCTAGCTCTGGAAGCGAATACATTCCTGAAAAAGGCGTGATGAATAGACGTATTGAATTAAGGATTTTACTTCAAGATGAAGAGGCTGATGGTTTTATGGAGGTCACTCCGTAAAGCTAAGCGTTGTAAAACCCACCCCTTTCTAGATAATGGAGAGGCGATCAAAAGCCTTCCTGTCAAAGGACTTTCATTTTCAGAAGTTTAAGTTGAGATGGTTTCATACTAAATATGTTTTTGTTTGTAGCCATTAAAAATAATTACTAAAACGGGCTTTATGGAGGACCTACTTGTAAGGGGTCTTGTGGGAAGACTATAGTTCCAATCTAACTGGAGAACTTTTTTTGCAGGTAGCTGGTTAATCGTATCATACAGAGTTTTCATATAGGCGGGGTGCATCCGTGCACACCCATGAGATGCTCGCGAGCGTCCTAAAGCACTCCAATTTGAAGCTGGTGTCCCGTGTAATGCAGCGTAAGAAATTCGTTCTCTATTTTTATTGCTCCATTTAGATCTTGGTATGGACTCTTCATGATAATAGTACCCGATATAGACCTGGTTAGACATAGGCTTATTAATACTGGGTTCATGCATTCTTTGTGATCTTTTCCAATTAATTTGGTATATGCCTGAAAAAGTTGGCATATGATAAGTGGTCCCAGTAGAAACCGGTAAAACCTCCAAGTCGTTCCATTCAAAAGGTAGGCCTTCTTGATTTTTATTATTTAAGCTAAGCGGAGAGGTTAAGTTTGAAAGTGGGAAGGTTATATTTTTAACTCCAGTAATAAGACTGTGAGGGCCTCTTTTAAATACATACTTTTGCCCGGCTTTTTTTTTGACAACTAGCATGTGCTGGTTAGGTATTAAAGCCCCTTGTGGGGTGGGTCCCTCAGCAGAGTTTATTAAAATAAAAAGTTCATTATCTTCTTCAAGAGCTGGAGTTAAGGCTTCAGAAATTACTTCAAAGGAATGGCTTGTAGATCGGTAGCCCACTTTATCAGTTTGTGGCTCTAATAAATCAAACGGTTTGTTCGTCTGTGCAGCAGTTAATAAAGGAGAGAATATAAGAAAAGATAAGGCCTTTAAATATTTCATAAAAATTGAATGCTCCGTATTATATTTTAACTTAGAATCTAATTTTTTCTTTAGGTTTGAATAAGCACGCCCATGCAAAAAGGCCGCACCGTCCTCCAATAGGCACAGGTGAAATCTTAGGGGGCTCTACAGTTGGAGTGGTTGGCGAAGAGAAGTGCTCTATTGGCCAAAAAGAAATAGGTGCTGATAAAACAGGGACTGCTTCTACGGTAGGCTTACTGACGATCGGTTTTAGACTGTCAGTTTCTGGAAACATTTTGTCGATTGTTTCATCATTAGGAATATCTTCTTGGTCGCTTTGTTCTTTTTTAATTTTATCAATCCCCAGCTCTGTGAAAAAGGACTTAGGGATCCAAAAGCACTTGCATATAAAAGTTTGTGGTTGAAGGTCGATGGATAATATATCAGAAACATCATTAGTGCTAAGGCCAATAGCGGAGGCGTTGAAATCAGTACGAAGCTTGTACTCTTTTGACTTAGGGCACATATAAAAATTGGAATCAGGGGACAGTTCCACCTTAGTCATAGGAATAAACCGTATAAAAGATCTGTCTTCGGCTTTAGGAGGCTCGACTATAATGAGAAGACCTGCTTCTGCAGCTTTTAAATCTGTATCAAGCCCAATAGAGTATTTTTCATTTTGTTTAACATATTGAATCTCTAAAATTGATTCTAGGGGTACTTTTGGGCAGTCAACGCCGGGCAGTCCACACTCTAGGCTAAGGCTTTCTAGCTGAATTCTTTGACCGGGGGAGAGGTTCGCTAAGTTGAAAGTGGGGCTAATGGTAGTGGCGCTCACTTGATAAATATTTAAGAACATTAAGAATGCAAAGATTGGAGTTCTATTAAGAAATGGCATGATGTTCCTTTTGGGTAAAAATTGATTAATAATAAGCGGTTAGCTTAGACTGAGTTTGAATATATATGACCTAAGGCTGTGGGCTTGCGCCAATCATTCCGTCTACAACTCCTTTAATATAAACTTTCATATTACTATAAAGGTCAGAGCAGGATGTCGAAGACTCTGCTAAAAAAAGCTCACCATTTGTCAATATTGACTGAAGAAGCGTAAATTGAGGTCCTGTGAGTTCTGTTTCCAAATCTGTAAAAATTTTAGTGAGTTCTTGTGTTTTCACTACTGAAGGTTGAGGGCAGTTGTAAGCTTGTTCTGTAGTCATGGAAAGGCACTGTACTGAAAAACACATACTTATAAAAAACACCATCATCCTTGTCATTTGTATCTCCTTTTTTTGGCAATGTGCTAAAAATTATTTTCACAATGTTTCACACGCTCTCTATTGAGTTTATAGCAGAATGTGAGCCCTCTTTAAAATTTAATCCTGGGAAGTCAAAATTTTACATGCTGTCAAACTTTTCTACAGTACTTTCCCTTTTTCTAGAAAGAGGGGTGCAGGAGCTCACCAGGAGTCATAAACTGTAATTCTTACATAGTCTAAACACTTAAAACCTCTATGCAATCTTTAACTAAGAGACTGTCCAAAATGTTTTGAACCTGCACAAACTAAGGTAGAGAGTAAAATAACTTTTAACATAAAAGCTCCTTCTTAGGTGGAGTTTACAAAAAAGCCTAATTTCTAAAATTAGGCTTTTTTAAATAGTAAGCCTTAGAAGAGGGCTGACGAAATGCTGTACAATCTAATCGACATCTTCGGCTACATAGTATCTCGGGTCATCAATGTCAGATAGAATGACTTCAGAGAATCTAGGATCAGCTTTAATAAGTGATTTTTTACAGTCATCACTTAAATGCTTAAGTTTCACATCTCTTCCTGAAGAGATGTATTTTCCAACAATTGTATCAATGGCTTCAATCCCTGAATGGTCTGAAACTTTTGTGTCTAAAAAATCGATTTCAATTTTTTGTGGATCTTCAGAAATTGTGAACTTAGAATTGAATGCCTGAATAGATCCAAAGAATAAAGGCCCCCAAAGTTCATAAACTTTTGTTCCGTCATCTTTTAAAGATTTTTTTGCTCTAATTCTTGTGGCGTTCTCCCATGCAAAAGCAAGAGATGAAAATATCACTCCGCAAATTACAGCGATTGCTAAGTCAAAAAATACTGTTACGCCAGAAACAAGAATTAAGACAAAGGCGTCGTTTCTTGGAATTCTGTGCATAATACGTAAACTTGACCATGCAAAAGTACCTATAACCACCATAATCNNCATCACTCCAACAAGGGCGGCTATAGGAACAACTTCAATTAAAGGAGAAAGAAAGAGTATGTAAGCTAAAAGCATTACAGCGGCAACAATTCCAGATGCTCTACCACGCCCGCCGGATTCAACATTGATCATAGACTGTCCGATCATTGCACAGCCACCCATTCCACCAAAGAAACCGTTTATAATATTTGCTCCACCTTGAGCTAAGCATTCACGGTTTGAATCACCTTTTGTTTCCGTTATTTCATCAACAAGAGAAAGAGTCATAAGGGATTCGATAAGCCCAATAGCAGCTAGAATTAATGCATAAGGCAGAATGAAAAGAATATTATCTAAGTTCACAGGAATTTGTGGAATCATGAAAGAAGGTAGAACTCCTTTTACGCCGCTTCCGCCGTTACTTTGAACAAAAGATAACACAGTTGGAGTGTCTATCTTTGAAAGCACAACCAGTGTTGTAACAGTAACAATCGCAGCTAGTCCTGAAGGAATCTTTGTTGTGATTTTAGGAAGGCCATACATGATTGCCATCGTTAAACCAACAAGACCAAGCATTGTGTAAAGCTCAACTCCTGCTAGCCACTGATCGCCAGTTTTAAACATTCCAAGTTGTGATAAGAAAATAACAATAGCGAGGCCATTTACAAAACCAAGCATTACAGGGTGTGGAATAAGTCTTACAAATTTCCCAAGTTTAAATGCTCCAGCAAGCATTTGAATTATCCCCATTAGAATTAAAGTAGCAAAAAGATATTGGACCCCTGCATTCTCTAGATGGGGCATCATTTCATTGCCTTCTTTTACAAGGCTTACCATCACAACAGCTAAAGCTCCTGTCGCACCAGAGATCATTCCAGGGCGACCACCAAAGATTGAAGTTATGATTCCAACCATAAAAGCACCGTAAAGACCTATCATTGGATCAATACCTGCAACAAATGCAAAGGCGACAGCTTCAGGCACAAGCGCCATTGAAACAGTTAGTCCAGAGAGGACGTCATTTTTTAAATTCTGTGTCTGTGTTTTGATGAGTTCGAACATGGCAGCCTTTGCTAAGTAGTGATGAAGGTTCCTAAATGAAGCTAGAAGGAATATCTATATTACAATTAGACTGCAAGTCTAATTTGAAGGCGATCGTTTGGCGATCTCAGACCCTGCAAGCCAGCCAGTGGTCCAGGCGTTTTGAAAGTTAAAGCCTCCAGTGATTCCATCAACATCAAGGACTTCTCCTGTAAAGAAAAGGTTTGGAGTGATTTTGCTCTCCATTGTCTTAAAGTTAACCTCTTTTAGCTTAACACCTCCGCATTCAACAAACTCATCCTTGTAGCGATTCTTGCCATCAACTTCAAATTTGTAACTAAAAAGAGCATCTGCAATTTTATAAAGAGTTTTTTTAGAGGCCTCAGAGTATTTTAGGTCTGAATTTATCTCAAGCACGCTTAATAAGCGCTCCCAAAAGCTTTTACTAAGTTCTCGAGGGTATGCGTTTTTAATAGAAGTTTTAGGATTGTCCTCTTTTAGACCGGATAGGAGGCTTATTGTGTCTTCTAAAGAGTTTAACCCTAACCAGTTTACAAAAAGATGAGCTTTGTAGTTTGCTGTTTTAAATTCTCTTGCTGCCCATGCCGAAAGTTTTAAAATTGCAGGCCCACTTAAACCCCAGTGAGTTATCAGAAGAGGGCCTTCTTGCTTGAACCCTTTATTTTTTGAAGGGGTGTCGTCTAAAATTTTTAGGCGAAGTTTTGTGTTTTTAAAGCTGGTTCCCGCCCGATCAATTAATAAAGCATCACTAATCTTAAAAGAAAAAAGAGAGGGGGCTAAATCTGTGATTGTGTGCCCAAGGCTTTTAGCAAAGCGGTATCCTGTAGGAGAGCTTCCTGTAGCAACAACCACTTGGTCAGCGGCATAGCTATTTTCATTTCGTATGTTGATTAGAAATGAAGAGCCTTTTTTCTCAATACTTTCAATGTTGTGCTTTGAAAGAGTTTTAATATTATAGTGTTCAGCTTCTTTTATGAAGCAATTGATTATGGTTTCAGAGCTGTTGGTTTTTGGAAACATTCTCCCATCAGCTTCGGCGACTATTTCAATCCCTCTTTTTTTAAACCACTCAATGGTGTCGGACGCTTGAAACTGCATAAACGGGGAGCGGAGCTCTTTTGATCCTCTAGGGTAGTTTCTTACAAAGTCACTTATTCCAAAAAGATTGTGAGTGACGTTACACCTGCCACCCCCGGAGATTCTAACTTTTTTTAAAAAGCCTGGAGTGGCTTCAAAAATTTTTATCTCAGCTTGTGGGTTTAACTCAGCAATACGAAGAGCAGTGAAGAAGCCTGAGGCGCCTCCTCCAATGATGGCAACTTTATTAGACATTAAGAAGCATCATGCCTAGTTTAACAACCCCTAGAACAAGAAGTAATAAAAGACAGATTAAGAAAGTGTTAACGCTGTATTTAAGAAGTAAATATAAGGGTCTATTTTTGGCTTTAAGCTCTTTTGACTTTTTAAGTAGGGGAGAGACTGAAGAAAAGATAGTGTTCACTAAACCTCTTTTATCCCCACTCATATTTGGCACTACTGTAAACTTCATAAAGATCTTATAAAAAGAATTAAAGATCCTCCCAAATATATTCATCGGCCTTTCAACATCACACATAAGAATAAGTCTGTTTTTATCAGTATTGTTATTCGCAAAGTGTAGATAGGTTTCATCAAACAAAAGAGCTTCGCCGTCTCTCCATGAATAAATTTGGTCATCGATACTTATAAAGCAGTCATCAGAGTTAGGGGTTTCTAAGCCTAGATGATATCTTAAAGAACAAGCTACAGGGTCTAAATGCCTTGTAAGTTTCGATCCTGGAGGAAGAATTGTAAACATTGAGCCGTTGACGGTTTTACATCTATTAACAATCTCAACAGTTTTGGGGCAAAGTTTTGCGGCTGAATTATGAGTGTGACCATACCAAGTAAGGTAGAACTTACTCCAGCCATATTTATAAAAAGTTCTAAAGCCTAAGTCGTAATAAGAACTTGAATCAGCATCAGTAGTTTTATCAAAAAATTTGTTTTTTAAAAGATTAAGTCCTTCTTCTCTTATAACTTCCCAATTGTCAGTGATCTCTTTTAGTTCCGGGTATTTTGTATTGTCCATTATTGGCTGCTTAGCTCTTTTTTTTGTGAACATGTAGAGCATGCAGTTAAACGGAGTGAAGATAGGCCAGCCTTTTCGTAAATACTCTGAGACACTCGCATAGCGAGCTTGGCCTCTATATAAATAGACATAAGACATAGAAATAAATGAAAATGCTAATATTACGCACAGTAAAATACTTAAAAACATGAGCCCAACTTAAAGGAAAACTCTTAGAATTCTATGATATATATAAGGTTTAAACGCTCCGCGTAAGAGGTGGGTTACCTTTTACCCTTAGTGAAAGCCTTTAGGAGTAAAGTTTCCAGACCTTCATCCTGATCATAAGTAAAACTAATACCCCTTATTAAAAAAGGCGTCTTGAGAGAAATTTCACATTTTGCATAGAATTACGTCATATCCAGGGAGGGTACATGATTTCGATCAAGAAGATTGCTGTTTTTCTAACAATTTTAATAATGAGTATAAGCTTCTCAGCTTCTGCTAAAGAGTATGTGGTGGGTTTTAAGAAAGGGGCTTTTAAAAAAGCAACTACTTCAAAAAGCCTTATGGGAGTGAACACATTCACTGTTCGAGTTTTTGAAAATCTTGAAATGATGGTTGTTGATGTAAACTCTAAGAACGACCTTTTTAGGCTTAAAGCAGATTCAGGTGTAGATTTCGTAGAAACTGTTAATAGGTTTAAAGCTCCAAGAAGAATAAACTCTTTGCCAGGTGTGGTTGAAGATTCATATGCAAAAAGTTTTGTTGAATACCCTTGGGGGCTTTTAGAGGTGGACGCTCCTGCTGCATGGTCTCACTCTAGAAGTGGTGAAGGTGTTAAGGTTTTAGTACTTGATACTGGTATTGATAAAGAACATCCAAATATAGAATCAAGATTTGTTGAAGGTAGAAACCTTATTCCTGGAGATGGAAACCCTGATTCACCATACCCGTACTTTGATGATGGCGGACATGGTACTCATGTTGCGGGAACTATCTTATCTGAAGGTTTTGGCGTGGCGCCTCAGGCTTCTTTATACTCAGGGAAAGTGTGTGATGAATACTGTAACGGAACAGCTATTATGGCTGGAATTGACTGGGCTATCGGAGAAGGAATTCATGTAGTGAATATGTCTTTAGGTGGTGCAGCAGGAAACGCTGCAGGTGCGGCTATGTATAAGAAAGCTGAAGAGGCAAATGTTGTTGTTATTGCAGCCTCAGGAAATGACGGGAAAAACGCAGTTTCATACCCAGCAAAGTATCCCCATGTTTTATCAGTGGGTGCTATTGATGAGTCTAGAAACGTTGCTGAATTTTCTAACTGGGATGTTGATTTAGATGTTGTGGCTCCTGGTGTTGATGTTTTATCTACAGTGCCGCAAGGGACAGGAAGAGGGTCGAAAGTTAGCTTTGATGTAAATGGCTCTTCTGTTTCNNTGTTTCGGCAAGTTCTTTTCCAATGGATGGATCGGTTGATGGTGTTGCTGAAGGGGTTGATGTTCAATATATGGGACTTGGAAAGCCTGAGGACTTTGAGGGTGTAGATTTAACTGGAAAAGTTGCGTTGATCTCTAGGGGAGAGATTGCTTTTGCTGATAAAGCGAGAGGTGCAATGGAGGCAAATGCTTCAGCTGTAGTTATCTTTAATAATGTTGAGGGTCCTTTAAGAGGAACTTTGGGAGATCCTTTAGATATCGTTGTTGCTGGGATTGAAAAATCTGCAGGTGAAGCAATTGTTGCAGCTCTTGAAGGTAGTGAGGACGGGCCTGAAGAAACTGTTGTGACTTCAAATATTGAAGTTGGAGCTTCAGATTATGATCGTCTTGCTGGCACATCTATGGCCACTCCTCATGTTGCAGGAATTGCAGCTTTGGTTAGGGCTGCAAACCCAGAGCTTACAGCTGTTCAAGTTAAAGACATCATAAAAAGTACAGTTACTGCTGCTCCAGCAGACAACTTGGATAATAAATACGGCAAAGGAATTGCTAACGCTTTTAGGGCAGTAGAAGAAGCGATTCAAAACTAAGTTTACACTATAAAAAGTTCATAAAGCTCTGGTCTATCCGGGGCTTTTTTTTTGAAAAGACCTTAAAAAATGCATAATAATTACAAGAGTTTATTAAAGACTAGCTGCGTAATGGAGCCATTTTTTCATTTCAGTTTTAGCAAAATGAACACATACTAACGTCTTGTTTATTAAATAAATAGGAGAAGGTTTATGATAAAACTAATGGGCGGGTTTGCAAAAATGATTTTATTTTTTGCGGCAGTATTAATGTTTTCAGTTAATACATACGCGCAAGAAGAGAATACAGAAACTGAGCAAACTGAAGAAGCTGCTCCAGCAAAGAAGAAGTTTGAGAAGGTTCAGGTTACAGGGTCTAGAATCAGACGAACTGATTTTGAAGGGCCTACTCCTGTTAAAATTATCAACAGACAAGATCTGGAAGAATCTCCATACAACTCAGTTGGTGATTACTTTAGAGACTTAACAGTGAGTTCTTTTGGCTCACAAAGGGAAACATCGGGGTCATCTGTTGCCGGTTCATCTTCTGTTAATATTAGAGGTATTGGTTCTACAAACACACTTGTTCTTATGAACGGTGTAAGACCTCAGCCAAATGGAATAACGGGGGCTGTTGATTTAAACTTAATTCCTCAAATTGCTGTTGAGTCTTCAGAGATTTTAAAAAGTGGAGCTTCGGCGATTTATGGTTCTGACGCTTTAGGTGGTGTTGTAAATCTACAAACAAGAAAAGACTTCACCGGTGTTGAAGTTTCAGGTCAGTTAATTGTTCCTGAGTACGAAGGTGGAGAGAGAGTAGACTTCTCAGTTATTGGCGGTAAGCAGTTTAAGAACTCATCTGTTACAGTTGCTGCACAGTATAGAAACAATAAGTTCATCATGGCTAGAGACAGAGAATGGTCTAGAGCTGCTGCTGATGGAAACAACGGTTGGTCAAGTACAGGTATTACACCAGCTTATCAGAAAACAGATGGTACGTATGCGATGAGACCTGCTGATGTAGCAGCTTGCCAAGCAGACCCTACGACACAGTTTTACAGAGTAGACAGTAACGGAAATCAGATTTGTAGATATGCTTATGCAAATATCGCATCAAACATTCCTGAAATTGAACAGTACTCAGCATATGCTAACTACAACTGGAGAATGAACTCTAGAACAACTCTTGATGTTGTAGCGATGTACTCTCAACAAAACACTAGTTATATATATGCGCCAACTCCTGCAACTTTAGAAGTTTCTAAAGCGGCGGTAACAGGCTGGGGTGTGTTTACAGCGCCTGAACTAGCAAGCATGCCAAACGATTTTGTTAAAATTAGATACCGTCTAAAAGAAGGTGGAAATAGAGTAACTGACCTTACAAGTAACGCATACAATGGTGTTGTTAAATTTGAGCGTGAGTTTGGAGAGTCATGGACTTATAACCTTAACCTTGGTTATGGAATGACGGATACAAATGATAAGTCATCAAATGGTTACTTTAAAGGTGATGCTCTTGATGCAGTATTAAGCTCTGGTGCTTTTAACCCTTTTGATCCTACAAGAACAGCGGCTCAGTTAGGTAACGCTCCATTTGAGCCTTATCAGAACACTTTAGCGATCAACTACTTTGCTGATTCAAGTGTAACAGGAGAGCTTTTAGAGCTTCCTAATGGTCAGCCTTTATCAATTGCAGCAGGTGTTCAGTATAATCACTTATACTATACAGCAGATACAGATCCGGAAACAGCTAAAGGAAACAGCACCGGTGGAGCTGGTTCAGTAGGTGGTGGAAATAGAGACATTGGGTCAATTTATACAGAGGCTTCTATTCCAATACTTAAAAATCTAGAAGCAAACGTTGCGGCTAGATTTGATTGGTTCAGTGATTACGGGACAGCATTTAGTCCACAGGCTGCGGTTAAATATGCTCCAATTAAAAACCTTCTTGTTAGAGGTTCAGTTGCAAAGGGTTATAAAGCTCCATTAATGCAGGAATTATATGCTGAAGGTGGTAACGGATTCCCAACATTTATTGATCAGTATGCTTGTGAAAATGGTGGCAGATCTGAAAGTAACCTAGACTGCTCTCCTCAACAGTACTTTGTTGAGAGTAAAGCTCCTGGAGACCTAGATGCTGAAGAAGCAATGTCATACAACTTAGGTGCTGTTTATGAGCCTATTAGAGGTTTATCAATTGTTGTAGACGGTTGGTATGCAGACATTTCTAACGTTCTTGGAATCAGCTATGAGCAAATTACTCAAGCAGAATTAGAAGATCAAAAAAATGGAAACACTGATAACGTAGATAAGCTTGCAGCAAACGGAATTCTTATTGATAGAACTGGTAACACATTAGATAAACTAACTGTTCCAACTCAAAACCTTTCATCTAGAAAACAAGCTGGTTTAGATATCGAAATCGCCTACACACTTAAAACTAAAATTGGTAACTTTAGGTTTGCAGATGAGCATTCTCAGACGTTTATGTATAAGCAAGAGTCTTTTGCTGGGCTTCCAACAATTGATTTCTTAGACGATGCTGGTCTTCCTGAGTGGAGGAACAACGTTTCATTGGGTTACTCTCCTTTAAGAGGCTATACAGTAAAATTTGACTACAAAATGATAGCGGGTCAAAAATCAGGAAACAGATACAATAGAAGTAAGATGTATGGAGAGCTTGATCTTACACTTATTGCTCAAATTTCTAAAAAAGGTCAGCTGAAATTAGGTGTTAAAAACATTCTTGATGACACCCCTCCTTTTGATAAATTTAATGGTCTTGATGCATCTCTTTATAATGACTGGGGCAGATACGCTTTTGTTAACTATAGACACGCATTTTAAGTGTTAGGAAATAAATAATGAATAAATATTCAATATTAGTAATGTTCATCTTAGTAGTTTCGCAAAGCTTTGCGGAACCGCCTAAAAAAGTTTTAGAAAAAGCAACTGATGTTCAGGCTAAAAGTGATGCTGCTGGACGTGCTTCTCAAAAGAAAGTTGATGCTTATGCAGATAAGACAGACTCAGATTTAAGAGAGTATAAAGCTACACTGAAGCAAATTGAAAACATGAAGGCTTATAACCAACAAATGAGAGATTTAATTGAATCCCAAGTTGCGGAGATGTCTTCAATTAAAGAGAAAATGAAGAACGTCTCAAATCTTAAAAAAGAAGTTCTTCCTCTTGTTGCTAAAATGGCAGGTTCGATTAAAGAATTTGTTAAATTAGATGTTCCTTTCTTAAAAGAAGAAAGAGCAAAAAGAATGGCTGAAATAGACCTTCTTATGAGCAGAGCAGATGTTTCAACATCTGAGAAGTTCAGAAGAGTTTTAGAGGCTTACCAAATTGAAAATGAGTATGGCCGTACTATTGAAGCTTACAATGGCAAGGTGACGTCTCCTTCAGGAGATGAAATCTCGGTTGAATTTTTAAGAGTTGGAAGGCTTGCTTTAATGTATAGAGGCCTAGATGGAAAATCTTTTGGTCGCTGGGATAAAGTAACTTCTAAGTTTGTTGATTTAGAAAGAACGTATAAAGGCGCGTTAAAAGAGGGACTTAGAGTTGCTAAAAAACAGAAAGCCCCAACACTTCTAACCGTGCCAGTTGTTAAATCAGCGGTGGAGGGATAAGCCATGAAATTGTTATTACCACTAATAGTACTATTCTTCTCAGCATCAGCATTTTCAGAAGCTCCTAAGAATTTAGATGAACTTTTAAAGGCTGTTCAAGGCGAGGCAAAGCAAAACTCTGCTGTTTGGAAAAAGAGAGAGAGTGAATTTAGAGCAAAGCGTAATCAACAAGCGGCAATGTTAAGTAAAGCTAAGTCTGAACTTGCAGCGCTAGAAGCTGAGGGTAAGAAACTCGCGGCTAATTTTGATGACAATGAGAAAAAATTAGCTGTTTTAGAAGAAGAGCTAAACATTGTTGTTGGAACATTGGGCGAAGTCTTTGGTGTTGTAAGGCAGGTTTCTGGAGATTTTAGAGGTGTTGTTGAAAGCTCAGTTGTTTCTACACAGTTTAAAGGTAGAGCAGACTTTTTAAATGGCTTAACTGACAAAAAGGCTCTTCCATCATCTCAAGAACTTGAGAGACTTTGGTTTGAGCTTACAAGAGAGATGACTGAGTCAGGCAAAGTAGTTTCTTACAAAGCTTCAGTGATTGGTAGCGACGGTAAGACAAGTGAGAAAGACGTTTTACGTATTGGTTCGTTTAATGTTGCA
The DNA here is from genome assembly GCA_050633065.1 of Bdellovibrionales bacterium. GTDB lineage: Bacteria > Bdellovibrionota > Bdellovibrionia > Bdellovibrionales > UBA1609 > JALZUR01. The sequence continues at coordinate 29,977 of JBOEFV010000029.1, read as the reverse complement.
GAGGACGGAAGATTTCTAAACTTTACTGCTGAAACAGGTACTTTATCTTATCTAGAGCGACAGCCTTCAGGAAGATTTAGAAGCGGTTTAGATGATTTGCAAACAGCTTCAGCTGGAACTGTAGAAAAGGTTTCTGTTGATCCAACTAAAGGTGCTTTACTTAATATGCTAATTGAGGCTCCAACATTATTTGAACGTTTTCAACATGGTGGAATCGTAGGTTACTGTATTTTTATAGTTCTTCTTATTGGCTTAGGTCTTTCAGCTGAAAGATTTGTGTTCTTAACTAAAGAAGAAGGTAAAATTAAAGAGCAGATTTCTAGTGACAGTCCAGATAAGGATAATGCTTTAGGCAGAATCTTAGAAGCTTTTAGCGGTTATAATAACCTTGATAAGGATGTTGTAGAGCTTAAGCTTGATGAACAACTTATTAAAAACTCTGCTCCTTTTGAAAAGCGTTTAGGTACAATTAAGCTTTTTGCTGCAATTGCTCCACTTATGGGTCTTTTAGGAACTGTGACCGGTATGATTGCAACTTTCCAATCAATTACACTATTTGGAACAGGTAACCCTGCAATTATGGCTGGAGGTATTTCTCAAGCTTTGATTACGACAGTATTAGGCCTTGTTTGTGCAATTCCTTTGCTTCTTGTTCACAATTTCTTAAATGATAAAGCGCAAGGAATACTTACGGTACTTGAAGAGCAAAGCATTGGTTTACTCTCTAAGAATATTTTAAAGGGTTAGTAACTGATGAGTAAATTTTTTGAGCCTTTTGTAACGCTAATGGAATCTGGAGGAAATGTTCTCTGGGTCCTATTTTTTATAGCGCTAATATTAGGGGTTCTTTTAAGAGAAAGATTTTATTTTTATAAGCATGAGTTTTCAGATCTAGTTGAAAAAGAGCTTAAGAAAGCAGATTGCCTAGATAAATCTGACTGGAGAGCTTTGTATGAGCGAGAGTATTATGTTTCCCGTTTAAAGAGCATGTTAAATAAGAGAATTTCACTAATCGAAGTGATTACATTTATGTGTCCTTTATTTGGTCTTTTGGGGACTGTGACGGGTATGATCGCAGTTTTTGATGTAATGGCTCATAAAGGTTTAGGAAACCCAAGGTTAATGGCTGGTGGTGTTTCACAAGCTACGCTTCCTACAATGGTTAGTATGATTGTAGCCTTAATTGGTCTTATTGGGATTAACAGCCTAAAAAATAAAAAAGCAAAGCTTGAGTTAGAACTTGCTGAAACTTTTGATTTAAAAACTGGTAAAGGAGATTTGGGATGAGAAGAAGAAGGAATGCTTCATCCGAAGAGGCTGGAATAGATTTAACTCCAATGCTTGATGTAACTTTCATCATGCTTATCTTCTTTATTGTTACGACATCATTTGTAAAAGAGGCGGGACTTGAAGTGAGTCGTCCTTCTGCAAAAGCAGCTAAGAAGAAAGAGAATGCTTCAATATTTGTAGCAATTGGTGCAAATGATGAAATTTGGGTTGATAAAAGACAAGTTGATATTAGATCAGTAAGAGCAAACATAGAGAGACTTCATGCAGAAAGCCCTGAGGGTGCAGTAATCATTCAAGCTGATGTGGGGTCAAAAACTGGAGTACTTGTTAAGGTTATGGACCAAGTTAAACTTGCAGGAGTAGAGGATATTTCTATTGCGGCAAAGGAATCAGGTAGCTAATGGATCTTAAGAAGATACTTAATATTGGTATTGCTTTTATTGCGGTGCCAGTAATTTTTTTAGGTGTTGGGCATATTATTGCTGAACCTCCAGGAAACTCGGATGGCAAAGATAGAGCAGATTTGTCTTTTTTAAGAAATATTCGTCCAAGTGAGCTGAACGAGCGTGAGCGTGTAAAACCTAAAACGCCTCCAAAGGTTCAAAAACAACCTGATGTTCCAAAGCCTAAAGTTGCAAAAGTTAACAAGCCTCAAAATGCAAATCCTCAAATGGCAGCAGTTCCTCTGGCTCTTGGTTTAGATTTAGGAAGTGGTCCTTTTGTTGGTGGAGTTGGCGCTTCAGGAAACACAGATTCAGACATTGTTCCGATTGTTAAGGTTGAAGCTCAATACCCTAGAGAAGCAGCCATGAAAGGTATTGAGGGATACGTTCAGCTAAATGTTGATATTCAAAAAGATGGATCAGTTTCAAATGTAAGAGTTGTGAACTCTAACCCTAGGCGTGTCTTTGATAGAAACGCTGTTAGAGCTGCAGGAAAGTATAAGTACAGACCGCAGATTAAAGACGGAAAGCCGACAGTTGTAAAAAACTGGGGTATTCAAATTAACTTTAAACTTTAAGGTTGGGTGTGGTGAGAGCATTAATAATTATAATTTTATTTAATATGTTTTTTAGCTATTCATATGCTTTTGACTTTTCTCAAAACCCAAAAGCCTTTGCTAAAAAAATAAGTCGTCGTCCAGGGGCTTCTTTATCTGAGCGAACACACAAGCTTTTAGTTAGAGGGCAAGAGGACTTATCTAACGGAGCTACAGATAGAGCATTTAAAGCATTTGCTAAGCTAGAAAAAAGAACCGAAGGAACTCCTGGTGAGCAGGCTCAGGTTATTCAGGCTTTAGCGTATGCATATGCTCAAAAAGAAAAAAACAAAGAAGCTTTAAAGAATTTTGAAAGGGCATTAGATTTAGATGCTCTCCCTGAGGCTCCAACGTTATCGATTATTAATATTGTGGCACAGCTTTATATGATGGAGAGTAAGTATAAGAAAACAGAGAAGGTTGCAAAGTTTTGGCTGGCTGCTTCTGAAAAGCCTCAGGGTAGTGTCTATGCTCTCTTGGCAGGTGCTTTATATGAACAAAAAAAAAAGAAAGAATCTTTGTCAGCAATTCAAAAAGCTATTGATTTAACTTCACAGCCTAAAGAGTCTTGGCTTGCAATGGCTGTAAGTCTTTACTTTGCAAATGGTAAGTACAAAGAAGCGGCTAGGGTTTTAAAAATTCTTGTTGCTCAAAGCCCTAAAAAAGAAAGCTACTGGAAGCAGTGGGCCGCCAGCCATCTGGCGGCGGACGAGGAAAGAAAAGGCCTTGTTGCAATGGAAATGGGTCACCTGATGGGCACTGTTAAGGGTGATAAGCAAATTGAGAACGCTTCAAGTTTGATGATGTCTACAGATATACCTTATAAAGCTGCAATGTGGATGGAAAAGAAGCTTAGTGAAAAAGAGCGTGGGACTTTAAAAGTTCAAAAGCAGCTGGCTTCAGCGTACATGAGCGCTCGTGAAAGTAAGAAAGCTTTAAAGATTTTAAAGGAAATTCAGGCGACTAATCCTGAGGCGGGAACTTCTATCCAGTTAGGCCAGGTTCTTTTAGAGGAAGAAAAGTGGGAAGAGGCAACGGTGGCTTTTGAGAAAGCTAAAGGACTAAAGCCTGAAGAGGATGATCAAGAGCAAATTTATATGGGTCTTGGAGTTGCTCATTTTAATATGGGGAAGTTAGATCTTTCAAGAGAGAGCTTTGTTGCAATTGCTGATAAATCAGAGGCAGCGCGAGGCTGGCTGAGCTTTATACAGTCACAGAAGATAGAAGAATAAACTTATTGAACTGCCTTTTGAAAAGGCTTTCTGTTATTAATAAGATTGCATTTAGAGGCTTAGGATATTATTTTATAAGCTCCAAACAGAGGGGTTTATGCCAAAAGTGAAACCACAAATGAATTGCTTTACTTGTGAAGGACGTGGAAAAAGCGTTTTTTGTAATTTAAACGATGAAGGTGTAAAACTTCTTAATGATAGTAAAAATGCTAATATCTATAAAAAAGGCCAAAATTTATTTATAGAGGGTAATCCTCCTTTTGGGCTTTACTGTCTTCATTCTGGTAAAGTAAAGATCACCAAAACAAACGCTGAAGGGCGTGAGACAATAGTGAGGCTTGCGGGGTCTGGTGACATTTTAGGGCATAGGAGTCTTTTTTCAGACTCTCCTTATACAGCTTCAGCAACGGTTATTGAAGACTCAACAGTTTGTTTTGTTAGTAAGAAAGTAATCTTGGCAATGATTCAAACGGATCCAGCGCTAGCATTTGAAATTATGAATAAAATAAGTCTTCAAATGGGAGCTGCTGAAGAAAGATTGGCAAGTCTTGCTCAAAAAAGTCAGAGAGAAAGATTTGCAGAATTATTGCTTTTATTAAAAGAGTCTTATGGAGTCGAAGAAAAAGGTGGGGTTCGGTTAGATATTAAACTTACTAGAGAAGAGATGGCCTCAATGATAGGTGCTGCATCAGAAAACCTTATACGTTTAGTAAGTGAATTTAAGAAAGAGGCTCTTTTAGAACAAGTAGGAAAAACTCTCTATATCAAAGATGTTCAAGCAATAGAGAAGAAAGCCAATTTAGGATACTAGCTGATATTTATCAGAGTAACTTTATTTTAGGTGTGAGTATAATTGAGCGCATGATAGCTCCAATAGTAAAAAAAATAAGAAAGGATGCGCTTAAAGAAGTCTTTAGGGGTTTTCCTGAAAAGGTTTTTATCCGGGATTCTGTGATTGTTTACAAGGGGCAGGTTCCTAATGTGGCTTTAGTCCTGGTGGAAGGCGCTGTTTTTGTGGAAGATGAAGAGTTCTTTGTAAAAAATCGAGAAGAGGCCTTACTTGTTGGAGTTAGGGAGCTTCTTGATAAATCTATTATGCCATCTGGGGTTACAGTTTTAGAGGGTGCTAAAGTTGTTATTTTAGACCGTGAAACGGCATTAGATTTACAGCTCGAGGGCTAAATCATGATATTTGTCATACTTTACCATGTTGAGCTGCAGAGTTTATCAGTTACAATGCAGTTACTGTTCGGTAAAGGTAAGTTTTTGAAATGAAGAATGATCTTAAGCAAAAAGAATGGCTGTTTTCTGTGGACGGTGTGCACTGTGTTCGGTGTATTCGAAAGATCCAGCTTTTGTCTAAAGATTTCCCTGAAATTATAAAATTAAAAGTAGATATTGGCCATAAAAGTTTAAAAACTACTGCAGCTGAGTCTTTTAGAGTTGAGAGCTTTATAAGTAAGGTTGAGGCTGAGGGGTTTGGAATTAAAAATATTCCTCTTGATCAAAAAGAAGCATATAAAAAAAGTGAATCAAAAAAACTACTTGCTCGTTTAGGGGTTGCAGGAGCTTGTGCAGGAAACATAATGCTTTTAGCTGCTGCAGAGTATTCAGGAGCTGACCTTACAGAGTGGTCAAATCTTTTTGGTTGGATGGGTTTTGCTCTCTTCTTACCTGTATTGTTTTACTCTTCAATGCCCTTTTATTTAAATTCCTATTACGCGATTAAAAATAAAAAAGTTTCTATTGATACACCTATTGCAATAGCGATAGTAGGCGGTGGGCTTTTAAGTTTTTATCAGCTCCTCCAAGGGAGCACGGAAGTTTATTTTGATTCAATTTCAATGTTTGTATTTTTCTTGCTCGGTAGTAGGTACTTTATATTTAAATTACAATCTAAGTATTTAAGTCCGGTTTCATTAGAAGATGTTTATTCAAAGAAGAAAGTGGATAGGCTTGTTGATGGCAGCAGAGAAAATGTAGATTTAAAAGACGTATCTAAAGATGATATTATTGTTGTTGAGCAAAATGGCTACCTTCCTGTGGATGGTGAGCTTTACTCTGAATCAGCAAGTGTAAGTGATGCTTTCTTTTCGGGTGAATTTTTCCCAAAAGAAAAAAAGAAGTTTGATTTGGTTCATGCAGGATCTCAAAACATCTCAAAAGAAATTCTAGTCAAGGTCTTAAAGCCTTCATCTGAGACAAGGCTTTCTTCTATTATTGATAAGTTAAACATTTCATTAAACTCTAAAACAGAGATGAGTACTTTAGCCGATGAAGGAGCTCATTATCTAACTTATGCAGTTCTTCTACTGTCGGTTATATGCCTTGGTATATTTTCATTCACAGACCTTCAAGAGGGTATTGATAGGGTTTTAGCTCTCCTTGTTGTGGCGTGTCCTTGTGGACTGGCGATTGCAACTCCTTTGGTTCAAAGCCTTGGTGTAAAACTAGCCTTAAAAAACTCTCTTCTTGTTAAGAACGCTTCTGTTTTTGAAAAAATAGGTAAGGTGAACAAAGTTATTTTTGATAAAACGGGCACTCTAACTCAAGGGAATGTACAAGCTCTCAAGTGGATCCCTAGAGAGCCTAGTGCAAAAGAGAAGATGATTATTTATAACCTTGAAAGAGTGAGTGAGCACCCTATAGCTAGAGCACTGATAAAAAGTGTTGGAGCTCATGTTTTAGAGGGAAACTTTGAGAGCCACCATGAGGAAATAGGAAAAGGAGTTTCGGCTCTATACCAAGGGAATAAGTATGAAATCAAAAGCCTTAAAGGTACAGGGGAGAACGCTGTAGCTTTTTATAAAGACGGTGAAGAAAGTCTTCGTGTAATTTTGGGGGATGAGATCTCAAAAGGCTCATCTTGCGTGGTGGAGAGTATGAAGGGTGTAGGACTTGAACCATTTTTATTAAGTGGGGATCAAAAATTTAATGCTTTTAAAGTTGGACAAAGCTTAGGTATGGATACTCATAATATATATGGAGAAATGACTCCTGAGCAAAAAGTGGGTTTTATTGAAAATCTAAAAGATGGCGTTTTATATGTTGGAGATGGCGTTAACGACTCTTTAGCAATGAGTAAATCTTTAATTTCAGTTTCAATGGATTCGGCAGCTGATGTTGCCTATAAATCTTCAGATGTTCATATTCTCTCAGGGGGAATTCAACGAATTATATATTTGGTAGAGCTTTCAAAAAGGGCGCTATCTTCAATTAAGTGGATATTTGTAATATCATTAGTTTATAATATTTCTTTTGCTGTGATTGCGCTTTTGGGATTTATAACACCTTTGTGGGCTGTTTTAATTATGCCTATTAGTTCCATTACAATTACATTATTTGGCTTTTATATGATGCTAGAAAAAAAGAGTGAGGCTTTATGAACATACTTCTTATGACAATACCTGTTTCAATAACATTAGGAATCTTTTTTATTATGTTCTTTTTAAGTGCTGTAAAAGATGATCAATTCGAAGATTTGGATACACCTGCACACCTTCCATTTTCAGATGAAGAAGAGCTTGCTAAAAAAAACTAAAGATAGAAATTAATTTAAGAAAAAAAACAAGAATAGGAGACAGCAGAAGTGGAGAATGGAAAAAAATTGAAAGAGTACTACGATGATAAAATCGTAAAGAATTTTATATGGGCAACCATGGGTTGGGGTATGATAGCCTTTATCGTTGGGCTTTTGGCAGCTCTTCAGCTTGCTTATTGGAAGTTTAACTTTGATTTACCATGGTTAACTTTTGGTAGAGTGAGACCTTTACATACAAATGCTGCTATTTTCGCGTTTGGTGGAAACGCCATATTTGCAGGTGTTTATCACTCGACTCAAAGGCTTTGTAAAACTAGAATGTTTTCAGACCTTTTATCAAAGATCCACTTTTGGGGTTGGCAGGCTATTATTTTAGGTGCTGCGATAACGCTTCCCTTGGGGTTTTCTCAGAGTAAAGAGTATGCTGAATTAGAGTGGCCTTTAGATATTGCGATTGCAGTAATTTGGGTCATTTTCGGTTTAAACTTTTTCTTAACTCTTTGGAAGAGAAAAGAAAAGCACATGTATGTGGCTTTATGGTTTTATATTGCAACAATCATTACAGTTGCGGTTTTACATATTTTTAACTCTATTGAACTTCCTGTGAGTTTCTTGCAGTCATATCCTGTTTATGCGGGTATTCAAGATGCTTTAGTTCAGTGGTGGTATGGGCATAATGCTGTTGCTTTCTTTTTAACAACGCCATTTTTAGGTTTGATGTACTATTATGTTCCTAAAGCCGTTAATAGACCTGTTTATTCATATAGACTTTCTATTATCCATTTTTGGGCATTAATTTTCATTTATATCTGGGCTGGCCCCCATCATTTGTTAAACACTGCTCTTCCAGAATGGGCACAAACTTTAGGTATGGTCTTTTCAGTAATGTTATGGGCTCCAAGTTGGGGTGGTATGATCAATGGTCTACTGACATTAAGAGGTGCATGGCACTTACTTAGAACAAGCCCAATTGTTAAATTCATGGTTACTGCGATTACATTCTACGGGATGTCGACTTTTGAAGGTCCGCTATTATCAATTAAAACAGTAAGTTCGCTTGGTCACTATACTGACTGGATTGTTGGACACGTTCACGGTGGAACACTTGGTTGGAATGGATTTCTAACTTTCGGTATGATTTATTATATCGTTCCAAAGCTTTTCAACACAAAGCTTTACTCTGTTAAACTTGCAACAGCGCATTTCTGGGTAGGTTTTGTTGGTCTATTAATTTACTACATTTCAATGTTATCAGCAGGGATCACTCAAGGATTAATGTGGATGGCTATTGATGGAGCTGGTAAGTTAGTTTATCCAGACTTCGTTGAAACTGTAACACGAATTGTTCCTCTTTATGGAGTAAGAGCATTTGGTGGAGCATTATACATAGTTGGATTTGGGTTCATGTTCTATAACATTTACAAAACTGTTAAACAGTCTAGCGGTAAAGTTGTATCAGTTAAAATTCCTGAGCCAATTGAGAAAAGGCATGAAGAGGTAGAAACAGGGCATAGAAAGCTTGAAGGTAAAGTATTTGCTTTCAGTATTCTAGCATTTGTTGCTATTGCGGTGGGTTCTGTAATTGAAATTATTCCGGTTCTTTCAATGAGTTCATATGTGAAGGTTGAAGATGCTATTGAGCCGTACTCTCCTCTTGAATTAGCAGGTAGAGATTTATACATAAGAGAGGGTTGTTACACATGTCATTCTCAAATGATTAGAGACTTACCTTTTGATACACTAAGATTTGGTAAGCCATCAACTATTGCAGAATCAATGTATGATAGGCCATTTCAGTGGGGTTCAAAAAGAACAGGTCCTGACTTAGCAAGAGTAGGGACGAAGTACCCAAGTCTTTGGCATTATAGACATATGAAAAACCCAAGAGATGTTATTTCTATGTCAATTATGCCGAGCTATCCGTGGCTGCTGAATAATAAGACTGACTTTTACTCTCTTAGAAGAAAGCTATCAGCTATGAAGATGTTAGGAGTTCCATATTCTGATGAAGTTGTGGCAGATGCAGATTTAATGGCTGAAAAAGAAGCTCAAGTAATAGCTGAAGAACTATGGGCCCAAGGTGTTGTCGATCCACAATTACAAAGAAAAGAAATTGTAGCATTGATTGCATACCTTCAAGCTCTTGGTCAAAAAGCTAAAAAAGATGAAGGAGGAAACTAATGAAGAAGTTTGCACTAGGACAGTTTGGGCATCCAGACTTAATCTTATTTAGTTTCTTGTTGTTTTTCTTTTGTTTCATCGGGGTCGTTATTTGGGCCCTGTCAAAAACAAATAAAGAGCATTTTAAAACAATGTCAGAATTACCTTTGAATACAATAGAAGGAGATCATCATGAGTAATGATAAAAAAGGTACAGGAGAAGTAATTGAAGGTCATGAGTATGATGGAATCCAAGAGTTAGATCACCCACTTCCAAAGTGGTGGATCAACCTTTTTTACGCAACTATTGTGTTTGCGGTGGGCTATTATGCTTATTACGAATTCTTAGGTGGTCCAACTCATGAAGAGCAGTACGAAGCAGGTATGCAGGCTATTATGAGTAAACGTGCTGCTGTTGCCAAAACAGAAGCGGCGACCCCTATTGAAGAAGTGAGTGTTGAAGCACTTATGAAAGATGAAAAAGCATTGGCTGTTGGTGAGTCGGCATTTAAACAATCATGTGCAGCCTGCCATGGTGCTAAAGGTGAAGGTGTTATTGGGCCTAACTTAACAGATAAGCATTGGATCTCTTCAAAAGGTGACTTTGATGGTGTAATGCAAGCAATCTTAGTGGGCTTTCCTGATAAAGGGATGCCTGCTTGGAAAGAGCTTATAGCAAAAGCGAAGCATGCTCCTTTAGCGGCTTACGTTTTAAGTCTTCAAGGTTCGAACCCTCCAAATGGAAAAGCGCCACAAGGAGAGCTTGTTAATTGAAGACAATAGAAGAACTTCTTGAATCAAAAGGAATTATTCCTGAAAGGCCGCCTAGTTTAGATGAAAAAGGGCGGCGTTTAGATATTCATCCGGCAAAAGTTAGTGGTAAGTTTAGGTCATGGAGAAATACAGTTTATTTCTTTTTGTTGTTTGTTTTTCTTGTTATTCCTTGGACAAGGTTTGCAGGGGAGCAGACTATTCATTTAGATCTAGCACATAGAAAGTTTATCTTTTTTGGTGGTTCTTTATTTGCACATGATGCACCTTTAGTGTTCTTTTTACTTGGTATTGTAGTGTTTAGTTTAGCACTTGCCACAGCTCTTTACGGTAGAGTTTGGTGTGGCTGGGCCTGTCCTCAGACAGTGTTCATAGACACTTTGTATCGTAAGGTTGAAGAGTGGATAGAAGGAAATCATATAAAAAGAAGAAAGCTTGCAAGAGCTCCTTGGTCTAAAGATAAACTCTTTAAGAAAATTGCGAAATGGGGTCTTTTTACAATCATAAGTTCTCATATAGTTCATTCTTTTATGGCTTATTTTGTAGGTGCAAGAGAACTTTTAGACATTACACTTCACAACCCTGCAGAACACTGGGGTCTTTTTATTGCGGTTCAAGTGATGACTCTTTTGACTCTACTTAACTTTGGTTGGTTTAGAGAGCAGTTTTGTATGATTGCTTGTCCTTATGGACGTTTTCAATCAGTGCTCTTAGATGAGAGATCTAAGAATGTCTTGTATGATTACAAACGTGGAGAGCCAAGACGTGAAAAAGGCAAGAAAGAATTTGCAGACTGCATTGATTGCTTTAAGTGTGTGAACGTTTGTCCTACAGGAATTGATATCAGAAACGGAACACAGTTGGAGTGTATTGGCTGTACAGCCTGTATAGATGCTTGTGATGAAGTGATGGTTAAACTTGATAAGCCAAAAGGGCTTATTCGTTACGCCTCTGAAGAAGAGATCGGGAATGAAGGTAAAATTAAAAAGACTTTTAACATTCGAAGCCTTATTTATGCTGGTATCTTGTCTATCTTTGTACTGGGTTTAATCATTAGTGTATCAAGAAGATCGAACTTTTCTGTTAAAATCATCAGAGCTGTAGAGGCTCCTTACCAGGTGTCTAAAGTTGGAGATAAAGAAGTAGTTTTAAACCACTTTAGACTACATGTAACAAATCAGAGTAAATCAGATTTAGAAATTCTTTCTTTTGAATTGGATAAGAAAAATATTGATCTAGTAGCTCCAAACCTTGAGCAAGTTTTGACCTTTAGACAAGATGAGTGGATTCATTTATTTTTAAAGGTTCCTAGAGAAGAGTTTAAAACTGAGAAATTTAAAGTTCACTGGGTCCTTAAATACAAGGTGAATGATGAAGTCAGTCAGCACCTTGGGGAGCTGAACTTGATGGGCCCTGCTAAATAGTATTACCTAGAGAGTATAACCGTCACCTCTCCGCCTGTATCATGGGCGGAGATTACCTTTTTAAAACCTTCTCTTGATAAGGCTTTATAAAAAGGGGTATTTCTAACGGCTTCATTTATGGAGATCTGTGTAGGGGAAGGCGGTAAATTCTCACGAAAAGCATCATAATTTGTCATCATAAGATCAGCTTGTATAGTGGAGATTTCAGGATGCTTGTTTAAAAGAGATCTGAAAAAGAGTTTGCTTATACCAAACTTTCTAAACGCCTGGGGAACAGAGTAATATATAATCTCAGCCATTCTTCCATCGACAGCAGCCTCAAAATCCCCAGCAGATCTAATTCCAGTAGTGGCTTTGAGTTTTAAAAAATCATCAGTTGTAACAACATCGCCATTTAATACCTCTGTAATATTAATGTCAGGCCTTAATAATATGACATCACAGGAAAAATTTGCATAACTAAACGCTGTGCTTAAATGGACTAAGATTGTAAGAAGGGTTAGGTGAAACCTTGTCATGGTCGCTATGATGCAATTTTTAGTCCACAGGAGCTGGCACGTCACTTGCTCTATACTCCTTATAAATAGGAGAAAATATGAAGTTTTCGATAAAGAAATCTAATCTATACTTTTATAGTGTACTGGCCATAGGATTCATTCTGATCACAGGATTTATCCAATTAAATCAGTCAATTAAGAGCGATTTAAGCATTGTGACTGGAGAAAAGAGGGTGATTAAGTGTGAAGTGCCTCTTAATAAGGAGATGATTCAAAATGTCTACTATGTGGCTGAGAGCAAGCAAGCGGCAAAACAACTATTATTTAATTCCAAAAATGGGCTCTTCTTTGACAACTCTTTATACATCAAAACTACGGATTTTAATGGTGCAGACCATGTGGTGGCATTTAAAGACATCCACTGTGACTCTGTAGGAACTCAAGTTTCAATGGAGAATTCAATATGAAAAATGCAGATTTCTTTAAAAAGATGATCTCAATTGGAATTTTATTTGGTTCAGTAAGTGGATATGCTGGTCCAAACTTCACCTCTCCTGGAACTGCAGAATATAAGGATGAGTTTTCAAGATATGACGGTGTTGCTGTTGATCGTGTTCACGTTGTTATTAAAGACATTGCAAGACTTGGTCTTTGTGGAAGTTTTGATGAATGCTACAGAGCATATGTTTATGTGAATGGAAATGAGCAAGATGGTGATCATATTGGAACTTTTATGACATCTCCTGGAAGAGAAGGGGATCATCAAGATTTTAACCCTGCAATTGAAGAGTATGTAACAACTAAAGGGATTTATACAGAAGAGGGTGATTATAGCCTTGAGTATAAAGGGCAAACGCCTTTATCAGGTGCTGCAGAGGCTGATAGAAAAGGATTAAGGTTCGATAACTTTAATATGTTTAAGCTTTATAAATCAGGAGCTTCATTTGGTGCTAAAATGCCATTTGCGATGTTCTTTAACAAAGGACAGGCTCTACACTGCTCTTATGGAGCTGTGGATGGGAATAGACATTCTCATGGTTGCGTTCGTTTAAGATGTGGTGAAGCTGAAAAATTATATAACTTAGTTTCTAAGGCTTCAGGTAACTTAACGGTGTCGATTAGAGACACAATTGGAGTATCTGTTTTAAGTGAAGAAGAAAAGTTTAAAGCCTATACAAGAGAGCTTTTGGGAATCACAAAAGAAGAGCAGGAACAAATAAGCTTTGGTTCAGGCGGGCTTTATTAATAGCCCACCAAAGATATAATTAAACGCTTAAATTAAAATCTCTTAAAGCCTCGTTTAGCGAGGTTTTTTTGTTTGTAGACTCTTTTCTTCTACCAATAATTAAAGCGGCGGGAGTCCCGTAAGTACCAGCAGCAAATTCTTTTTGAATAGTTCCAGGAATCACTACACAGTTCTCAGGAACTAAGCCTTTATAAGTAACCTCTTCAGGCCCTGTAACATCAATTATTTTTGTAGAGGCTGTAATGGTCACTCCAGCACCAAGCACAGCACCTTTTTTAACAACAGCGCCTTCAACGACGATACATCTGCTTCCAACAAAAACATCATCTTCAATAACAACAGGTGTTGCTTGAAGAGGCTCTAAAACTCCGCCAATTCCAACTCCGCCAGATAGATGAACATTTTTACCAATTTGAGCGCAAGATCCAACAGTAGCCCAAGTATCAACCATAGACCCTGATCCAACATAAGCGCCGATATTTACATAACTTGGCATCAATACAGCGCCAGGCTCAATGTAAGCCCCTTTTCTAACTAAAGCTTGAGGTACAACTCTCACACCTTCAGCGCCGGTCCATTGCTTTAATGGGATTTTATCATAAAACTTAAAATCACCAGCTTCAAAAACTCTCATTTTTTTAATTTTAAAATAAAGAAGAACAGCTTTTTTAACCCACTCGTTTGCAATCCATTCTTTTTTCTCTTCAGAGTATTCTGCTGTGCGAAGCTTTCCTTCATCAAGTAAGTGGATGGCCATCTTTACAGAGTCGATCATTTCTTGTGGAAATGAATCAAACTTTGCAGAAGTTGAGCTTTCTTCGTAGAATTTTTCAATTTTAGCTTGTAAATCAGTGTTAGAGTTAGTCATGCTATTTCTTTCCTTCGCTATATAATTTTATACTGTCATACATTGGGGTTAAGTGAACTCTTAAGATCTCTTCCATATCAATACCTTTTTGAATTTCATAAGTAAGAGTAGGAATGTTTCTTTCTAGGCCTGTGTAAGTGCCTAAAGAACCTGGCGTAGGGTAGCCAATGTCATCTTTAATAATGAGCCCTGTTTCTTTTGAAATATGGTCTGCTATTGGAGAGCAGTCAGCATTTACGTTTAACATAGGTTTCCATGAGTGAAGAGAGATTATAAAGTCTACGTTGTTTTCACTAAGGTAGTTGTTTAAGGCTTTATTTTCATTTTCACTACAAGGCTCTGTTCCTGGATAATAACGTATCTTTCTATGTTCTGGAGACCAGTCTTTTGTAGGTAGATTTCTGTTTAAATCAACCCCTGTATAATTCTGGCGAGTTTTAAGAAGGATTCCTTCGATGTTAAATTCAGGAACTACTGAAATTTTTATATTCTCAATAGGGCTGTCGATCAGTTTTCCCATTAAAGCCCTTGCTAAAACAACGCCTTCAATTTCATCTCCGTGAACTCCTCCAAAGAGAAGAACGTGTTTTGAGTCTTTAGTTGTATTGTGTTCAAAGTCCACCCCTAATAGAGGCAGGCCTAATGACGATTTTCCGAATATAAAACTTTTCATATGTAAATCCTTTTGCTAGAAGGAAACACTATGAAAAACGTTTTGGTCAAGAAGTTCGGTGGAACTTCTGTAGGGTCTATAGAAAGAATTGAAAAAGTCGCCGACAGGTTGGCTGAATCCTTTAATAATGGAGAGCGGTTTGTGGTGGTTTCTTCAGCTATGTCTGGGGAAACAAATAGGCTGGTACAGCTTGCTCACGATGTGAACCCTAAATCAAGAGGGGGAGAGGCTTATGACTTGCTTCTGGCTTCAGGAGAGCAGGTCTCAATCTCGTTATTGGTGCTAGCTCTCCAAAAGAGAGGAATGCAGGCGGCTCCTATGTTGGCTTTTCAATTGGGTATCAAAACAGACTCTATTTACTCTAAGGCACGTATTCAAAACATTGAAACAGATGAGCTGAATCAGATGCTTGAATCAGGAATTATTCCTGTAGTGGCAGGTTTTCAAGGGATTGATGAGAACCGTAAAATCACAACTTTAGGAAGAGGTGGTTCGGATACTACAGCTGTAGCACTTGCTGCGGCTTTAAAAGCATCAGCTTGTGAAATTTTTACTGATGTGGATGGCGTTTACTCAACAGATCCAAGGGTTGAGCCAAAGGCCTCTAAAATTAACCAGCTTAATTATGAAGAAATGATGGAAATGGCTTCTCTGGGGTCTAAAGTTTTACATTTTAGATGCGTGGAGATTGCAGCCAAGTACGACATCCCAATACACGTTAGATCAACTTTTGTACCTGATGAAGGTACTTGGATATCAAAAAGGAAGAACCCAATGGAAGCACCAGTAGTTTCAGCAATTACACATGATCCAAGAATTACGATTTTATCAGCAGAGCCAGCTCCTGAAGGGGTTGAGTTTTTAGCAGATCTTTTCACTAAGCTTTCTGAAGAAGAGGTTTTAGTGGATATCATTTCTCAGGCTCAAGGTGCAAAAGGACAGAGAGTTGCTTTTTCGATTGCAGATGAAGATGCTCCTCAAGGAGTTGAGATCTTAAAGTCGCTGTTTAGTGAAGGTTCAGAAATTAAAGAAATTCCAAATGTTGCAAAGGTTTCTATTGTTGGTGTTGGAATGAAGACTCACCCAGGTGTGGCTGCAAGATTTTTTAAAGCATTTAAAGAAGCTGGGATTGATTTAAAGCTTGTGACTACAAGTGATATTAAAATGAGTGGGGTTTTGCCTCGTGAACAAGTTGATTTAGCTGTTCAATCTTTACACGCTGAGTTTGGTCTTTCTAAGTAAAATGTTTGAGCGAGCAAGTTTTTCTTACGTAAGCGACCAGCTGTCTTTAAGTTCTAAAGGGGCTAAAACACCTTTAATTAATTACACAGAAGGAATGGATAGACCTGTTTATGTCTACAACTTAGATACGATATCTAAAAGAATAGATGCTTATAAAGAGGCTTTTAAGGGATTTAAAAACCATATTCACTATGCGGTTAAAGCGAATCCAAACTTGGAGCTCATGGCTTTTATGAAAAGTAAGGGCCTTGGTGCTGATATAGTTTCTATTGGAGAATTTAATAGAGCTTTAGAAGCAGGATTTGATAGCAGTGAGATTATATTTTCAGGGGTTGGTAAGAGTAGGTCTGAAATTACAGAGGCTTTGGAAAAAGATGTTTTTCAGATCAACTGCGAGTGCCTTTCTGAAATAAAAAGAGTTGTTGAGATTGCTAAGAGTATAGGAAAGAAGACCTCTATTGGAATCAGGTTAAACCCTGATATTTCAGTTGATACACATCCATATATTTCAACAGGTTTTAAAGAGAACAAATTTGGACTCCCTTTAGAGCAGCTTCCAGCAGTATCTAGAATAGTTGCTGCAAGTGAGGGTTTTGTTACACTACAGGGAGTAAGCTGTCATATAGGCTCTCAGATTATGAGTACAGACCCTCTAGTAAAAGCTTTAGAGTCAGTATTAAGGGTCCAAAAAGAACTAAACTTAATGGGTCATGAAATTAAGTATTTAGATTTAGGTGGTGGCCTAGGAGTTGATTATCACTCTAATGATGAGGCTATGGATCTTAAAAGTATTGCTGAATTTGGTGAAAAAATAACACCACTGTTAAAAGACTTTAAAGGTGAGGTTTTATTTGAGCCAGGGCGTTCTCTTGTGGCAAGAGCCGGGGTTTTGTTAACAAGAGTTGAGTATATAAAAAATAACGGATTTAAAGATTTTGTTATTGTGAATACAGGCATGCACCATTTAATGAGACCTTCTTTATATTCAGCTTATCATAAGATTGTTCCTTTGAAGTTTGATGATACAAGGCCTGTAAAAAACTTTGATGTGGTTGGTCCAATTTGCGAATCTTCAGATGTTGTAGGTTATGATAGAAGCCTTCAAGTGCCTGAAGAAGGTGAGTGGATGGCTGTTATGGATGCTGGAGCATATGGAATGTCTATGGCGAGTGCTTATAACATTCACGCCTTTCCTGCGGAAGTCTTAGTCTAGATCAGGGGTAACTGTAATAAAATTGACCGCCTGTGTTTTAAGCATCTTTAAGTGTTATGGGGCTAAGAGGTGTAAAACCCCTCGTCTAAGCACCTAATTAAAGCCTTCTGATATTGACAAAATCCCTTAAAATAAGCTTTTATTGTTTCATGTTAAAAAAGACTGAATTAAACAAAATAGTGAATTTCTAATCTTTCCGTGATTAAGATACATCTTCCCGACCAATCCATTAAAGAATTTGAACAAGAGCCTACAGTACTTGAGGTGGCGGCATCTATTGGCTCAAAATTAGCTAAAGACACCGTTGGAGCAAGAATTAATAGTGAAAAAGAAATTATTGATCTGCGCTCAAAACTTTCAGACGGAACAAGTATTGAAATTGTAACAGCTAAATCAGAAGACGGTAGAGAGGTCATCAGACATTCTGCAGCTCATGTATTAGCTCAAGCAGCACAAGATCTCTACCCTGGTACACAGGTTACAATTGGTCCTGTTACAGCTGATGGTTTTTATTACGATTTTTTTAGAGAAGAGCCATTCACCCCGGATGATCTAAAAGCTTTAGAGAAAAAGATGAGTCATATTATAAAGCAGAACATAGCTTTAGATAAAAAAGTGATCTCTAGAAATGAAGCGATACAGACTTTTGAAAATCTTGGCGAAAAATTTAAGGTTGAGCTTATAAAAGATCTTCCAGAATCTGAAGAGATTTCAATTTATGAACAAGGCGGCCAAAAAGATGATGGCTGGTTTGATTTATGTAGAGGCCCCCATATTCAAAAAACTGGTCAGATTAAAGCTTTTAAACTTTTGTCAATTGCAGGCTCTTACTGGAGAGGTGATGAGAAAAGAGAAAGTCTACAGCGTGTATACGGAACAGCTTTTGAGTCTAAAGAGGCTTTGGCTGAACATATGCATCTTCTTGAAGAGGCTAAGAAAAGAGATCACCGTGTAGTGGGTAAAAACTTAGATCTTTTCACAATGGTTCCAGAGTACGCTCCAGGCTCGCCATTTTTTACTCCAAAAGGAACTCACGTTTATAATGCTCTTCAAAATTACATGAGAGAAAAATATGAAAAGTTTGGTTATGAAGAAGTGATCACTCCTCAAATTTTTGATACAGAGCTTTATCATAAAAGTGGGCACTACGAGAATTACAAAGAAAATATGTTCTTTACAGAAACTGACGGACGTGAGTTTTCTGTAAAACCAATGAATTGTCCTGGTCACTGTCTTCTTTATAATACGAAGAAGAAATCATACAGAGAACTTCCCTGGAGAGTTGCTGACTTTGGTAGGCTTCATCGTTATGAGCGCTCTGGTGTTATGCATGGGCTTACAAGGGTGAGAACTTTTTGTCAGGATGATGCGCACGTTTTTTGTAGAATGGACCAGCTTCAAGACGAAATCGCTCAGGTGATGACATTTTTAAACGAAGTCTATAATGAGCTTGGAATGCCTGAATACAAAATCTTCTTATCAACAAGACCTGAAAAAAGAATGGGTTCAGATGAGATTTGGGATAAAGCTGAAGGGGCGTTATCAGAGGCTTTAAAGTCTCTAGATCTTGATTATGAAGTAAATGAGGGTGATGGGGCATTTTATGGTCCAAAGCTTGATATTATGTTTGTGGACGCTTTAAAGCGTGAGTGGCAGCTTGGTACTATGCAATGTGATTTTAATCTTCCAGAAGCATTTGATTTGTCATTTGTGAATGAAGACAATACAGCTGAAAAGCCTGTGATGTTACACAGGGCTATCTTGGGCTCTATGGAGAGGTTCTTTGGAGTTTATTTAGAGCATACAGGTGGAAGACTTCCTTTTTGGATGGTCCCAACGCAGATTAAAGTGTTAAACGTTTCTGATAAGCACAGTGAATTTTGTGAAGAGCTTACTGCTAAGTTTAAAGAGAATGGGCTTAGGGCAGAGTTTGATTCAAGAGGTGAAAAACTTGGATTTAAAATTAGAGAGGCTCAGCTTGAGCAGGTTCCTTATATGATCACATGTGGTGATGATGAGGTTTCTAGTGGGAACATTTCAGTTAGACTAAGAACCGGCGAAGTTAAGAAGGGTTTAAAAGTAGACGATTTTATTAAAGAATTAGTAGAGCGGTTAAAGAATCGTTCTTTAGATTTATAAAGTTAGTGAGAAAAATAAAAGCTGTAGGAGGCTCATATTAAAGGTGGAAAAGGTAGAGGACGTCGTCCTCAAAGAGATGAAGGGCATAAAGTAAATGACAGAATCAGAGCTGCTGAAGTTCGTGTGATTTCTGATGATGGAACTATGCTTGGTACTATGGGTATTAGAGATGCGCTGAGAACAGCACAAGACAAGGGTTTGGATCTAATTGAAGTTGCTCCTAATGCTAAGCCTCCTACTTGTAAAATCATGGACTACGGTAAGTGGAAATATGAAAACAAGAAAAAAGCCGCTGAGTCTAGAAAGAAGCAAACAATAGTTTCTGTTAAAGAAGTTCAGATGAGGCCTCGTACTGAGGACCATGATCTTGAAACAAAGCTTAAGCATGCTACTAAATTCTTACTTAGTGGAGATAAGGTTAAAGTAAACCTTAGGTTTTCAGGTAGAGAGATGGCCCACCAAGAATTGGGTTATGAGCTTTTAATGAAAGTAACAAAGATGCTTGATAATATCTCTAATGTTGAAGCTGCCCCTAAAAAAGAAGGTCGACAGCTTTTCACAATTGTTGCTCCAGATGCTAAAAAGATTAAAGCATATAAAGAGCTTAAGAAAAGAGAGAGTAAAATGGACGCTGCAGAAGAAGCTGCAGCTGAAGGTAGTGAAGAAGCAGTTGCAGCAGTGCCACAAGAAGAAACTGCTGAAGCTACTACTACACAGGACGCTTAAAGTTCTGTGTATTCTCTGATGAGTCCGCCGGCGAGTAATGCTGCGGACTGATCAGTTCCTGAGTTTGCTAAAACAGCTAAGCCATACTGAGTTCCGTTAATATTAAAAACCATAAGATGGTTTCTGACACTTACAGTGTACTGTTCTCCAGTTTCAGGGTTTTCAGTAGGGCCGCTATAAGACCCAGTTTTTCCACCAACATAAATATCTTTAGGAATATATTTTTTTCCTCTATTCGTTCCTGTTCTTGATGTGTACATAAGCTTCCAAAGAATCTCTGCTCCAGCAAAATTATTATGATAGATGTCATATAAAGTTTCAGCAGCTTCATCAGGAACAAGTTCATTCCCATGGATTTTACCCCAGTACCCTTGATAACCTCTTGTTAATGGATAACCCATATCTCTTGTGAAGTTATGAATTCTCTCACGGCCCTTATCAGATGATCCGTCACCAATTGCTCTTTGCATAGATGTCCAAGCAGTGTTTGAAGAGACAACAATCATATCAGCCATTTGTTGTAGTTGAGGATTTGAAATCTCTCCGTCTTCTCTGTCTAGTAAAGTTGCTGCAACATAGATCTTTGAACTAGAGGCTCCAAAAATCTTTTTGTGTGCTGATCTACTTCTTTCAAGAACCTCATGAGTATCAAGATTCATAAAAGTCCACTGAACTTTATGACTAGGGTCTCTTTGAGAGTCTTCTTTAAGCTCTAGGTATTCTTTCATTCGACTGCTTGAAAAAGAGTTTCCAGTTCCTGTAATGATTCTTAAAGAAGAACCTTTCACTTTAACACTTGAAAGCTTTTTTCCGTTAGGAAGGGTTAAAAAGGCTGTGGTGTTCGAAGGGTTTTGATTTGGATTTGGCTCTTCAGGATTAGGTTCTGGAACTGGCTCACTGTCTTCAGGAGGATCAATCTCAAGCCCTCCCTGGTCATTCTCAGGAGTTTCAGCCTCATTATTAGAAGAGTCATGGGCTTTGCCGTGTTGAACGTCACAACCTGTAGATATAAAAAATAAAACGGTTAAAAATAACAAACTGAACTTCAAGCTAAACTCCTTAGATATAAGGGTTTTTCGGGATAAAGGGGCTTAAAATGAATAGGGGTGAGGGACTCAGGTCTAGCAAAAGAAGTGGTTGGTCTACTTATGACCTGCTTTGAGCTTAGAATTTTTAAAAAAATGAATATAAATTTTACAGACTGTTTAACACCATCCTGTGAAAATACTGCTATTAAGTGAATAAATTTTAGATAGCCTGTGTAAGAAGGTTTAAACCTTTTTCAGGGCGTGCACAAAAAACATCCTTTTGTTAAGGCTATTTCATTACAACAAACAATAAGGGAGAGTTTGACGATGATGAAGCTTTTAAAAGGTTTTTTTCTGTGTGGGTTAATGTTTTTTACATATCTGGGATTTTCTGAAGAAGACGTTAAAAGTATTGAAGAGTATAATGAGAAGTTACCTGTATGGGGTGTCAGTTGGAGACCGGGCTCTAGAGCTGTAAGTGGTTTATACTACCCAAGTTTTTATACAGGGTTTGCTCCAAGGCAACAGACTCCTAATAGAGTGCACATAAGACTTTCTAGAGGAAATCAAACAAGGGCCAGTGTGATACTAGATGAGGGAACAGTTCTAGATTATACGTATGACCTCAAAACTCGTTCTGAGCTTTATAAAGAGTTGTTGAGTGAAGAAATTATTAATATCTCTCCTAAAAACTCATCTCTTAGTCCACAAGTGAAGTACTTTTTATCAGTTGTGGAGCAGGGTGTTTTAAATCCAGCAAGTGAATTTAACTCTGGAAGCATTAGCAAAGAAGCTCTTTATGTAAAGAATTTGGCTGAAATGAAAAAGCTTAACCCCGGAAGAATTTTTGATCTTTCTATAGATCTTTCTTCTGAATTTTTAAAGTGGAGAAACACACAGGTTGGTAAATCTACTGTAGACACATCATCAAGTTCTCAAGCTGCAATGGTTTTAGTTAACCATATGCTTTGGGGGAGGATAAATCTTACAAGAAACTTATCTTCTACAGAGCTTGGAATTTTATCAGAACTTATTAATGGTAAAGGTGTTTTCAGTGATGAGGGCTTTGTTTTAAAAACGTATGAGCTTTTTAATTTAATAACAGATGGAAAGTATGAATTTAAGAGATTAGATGCTGCAACAAGTACTTTTGTTGATGCAAAAACATGTAAAAGTCTTCACTCTTGTAAT
Source organism: Bdellovibrionales bacterium (assembly GCA_050633065.1). Taxonomy (GTDB): domain Bacteria; phylum Bdellovibrionota; class Bdellovibrionia; order Bdellovibrionales; family UBA1609; genus JALZUR01. Next base: position 7,697 of record JBOEFV010000029.1, on the reverse strand, counting down.
CTATCTTATAGTGAGTTTAGTGCAATTTACCCAACAGGATCTCTTAAGGCGTCTGTAAGTGATGGACGCGGAAATAGAATAAGTCGATATGCAACTCCAGGCCTTCACGCTTTTATTGATACAGGCTCTAGAGGAGATGTAGATAATATCAGAAAAGAATCATATTACGGTTTTGCTCCTAAAATGGATTATGAAGCAATCGGAAACGGTTTTCACAACCCTGCTGTAAGGCACGTTCCAGGAAGTTCTGTTAGAGAAGCTATGAACTTAGGTTCAAGACATACACAGTACTGGCCTGTAATGAGAGGTGGAGTTTCTCATGGTTGTTCAAGGCTTCCTCTTGGACATGTTTGGGAGATGAGACACCTTTTTCCAGTCCAGAATACATTGATGACAGAAGTTTATTATTTTGGAAATGACTCTAGAGACTTTGATGTTTTTGATGTTGATGGCGACGGGTCTTTAGAAGTGATGGGTGTTAACTATTATATTCAGTACGGCTTAAGGGGGAGTTCGGGCTTGGCTAAAAGAGAAGGGGTAGACCTTAACTTAAATACTAATATTCTAAAGTATTATAAGCGTTTATATGGAAAAAACGATGTTTTTACAGAAAGCGCAGGCCTTTTAACAATGTATAACCCTTCTGTTTCAATTCAGACTGTGAATGACAGATGGTCGGGCAGTAGGTCTTCTGGAAAAGTAACCTCAAGGTACACTTTTGAAGGAGAGTACCCGTTGTATGAACAAGCTTATGAAAAAGATAAAGTACAGTTTTACACCTCTTATACAATCAGGGGTTTTAATGATGGCTTAAGCGGTGGTGGAAAAGAAAGTCGTAGTAAAAGGTTTGTTCGTCTTCTTGGTCGTGTAAAAGGTTGTGCTCCATTTTCAAATAAAGAAACTTGCGGAGCTGCAGCGTATGAATCAGAGAAGGCTAAAATTTTTAAGGAGATTAGATAATGTTTAAATACTTAATAACTTTATTTTTATTAGTAGTATCTCATGCAGCTTCTGCTGACAGTGTTAAATCATATTTTGATAATTTCAGTAATAGTAAGGGGGCTTTTGGCCCTAACATGATGCAGGGGAGAAGCAGAAGAGTCACTTATAGGCATTGGGCTGCAAATGGTGGAGGTTTTATCTTTCAAGCGGCATTTAGGTCTGATGTAGCTAGAGGCTTAGTTGAAGAGCATGGTGTTTACACAGGAAACTTATTCTCTACAAACTACTATGAGCTAAAAGCAGAGTTTCTTTTAGGGGATGCGAATGCTGATAATTTAGCTGAAAGTGATAATTTAGAGAAACTTTCTTTAGTTTCTAAAGAAAACCCAGCTGTGTACTTAAGAGCAAAACAGATGGTGCAGAACTGGAACTTAGAAAAGCTTTATATTCTAAGAAATCCTTCCAGCAGACTAGCTCATGGCTTCACGGCTAGAGGAATTGGAGGAGCAGAGTTTGAACTAGAGTATGGGCAGCTTTTTGTTAGTTATTATATTGATGCTTCAAAGACCAATGTGGATCTTTTGCCCTTAGTAAAACTTGTTGATTCAAGCTCACTTGTTTCATCAAATAACTTTACAAGAATTAGAGATAGAGCAACTTCTTTATATGTTACATACGGGCCTGAAGGGGCTAAGAGCGGGTATGTTAATAGAGACCAGTTAAGAGCTTTAAAGGATATAAGAGACAGTATCCACAATCAGCTAACACCTGAAGTGCTTAATATGATTGACGCTTATATGGGGAGAACGAAATCAAGTAAGGGGCATGCAGAATTAAATGAAATTAAAGCACTGATCACTTCATACTTTGCAAGAGGTGTTGCAGACATTAACCATATTGCTAAGAAGGGAAAAATCACAGTAGTAGGTTTGGCTGCTATTAACGTGAAAACTCCTAAAGTAGATGACCTTTTAGCATATGCAAACGAGCTTGTTGAAAACAGACAAAGAATGCTTTCAAGCGAGGTTGCATTGAGTGAAAAGTATATTCAACTTGCCTACACATCTACTGCAGCAAGTTTTCTTTTTGATAAGACTAGGGCGTATATTTCTCAAAATAGAATAAATGGTGAAAACATTAAAGAGCTTACAGGTGTTTTATACAGAGCTTTATACCTTCAAGGTTTTATTAATGAAGATCGTTTTGCTCAAGGGGATAACGCTTCAGCTGATTTTGATGAGTATGAAGAAATGTATGATGACCTTCTTACTGAAATCATCACAAATGTTAAGACTGCATATGCACCATATACAGATAAATGGATAGAAGTTGATAGCCACATGGGTGACATAACAGATTACTCAATCAGAGCATCAGCTGTAGGTTTGTTTAATCATATCTTGGATAAAATGGATTAATAAAAGGAAAAATAATATGAAGTATATATTTGCGATCACATATATAATATTAAGTGCTAAAGCAGGGGCTGTGGAAATCAATGGTCACAGACGGGCTCTTTTTAATAACGGAGAAAGATGTGGAACTGTTTCAGTGATAACATCAGAAGAATCTCATGAGTTTGAAGCCTTAAATGTGTCTTCAATTCCTGTGTTCACTTTTTTTCCATCAGAGCTTTCAACTGTTGCAGGTGTAGTAACCTTAGTTAAGCAGCCAAGAAGTTCTCATATTGCGCTTAAAGCAAAAGACTGGGGTATCCCGAATGCTGACATCTCTGGTGCAGAATGTGTCATGAGTAATTCAGATGATTTGTTAGGTGCATTTGCGGCCTGTATGCCAAATATAAAAGATGGTGATTATATTTACATGAAGGTTCAAAAGGAAGGCCGTATACTTACAGTTGAGAAGACAATGGTTGGGGACCCTCGATGCCCGGTTCTAGTTACGAAAATTGGTGAAGTTGAAATTACAGCAGATCTTACACATACAGCTTTATCTGACCATAAAGATCTTGGGTGGAAAGATTTTGATAAAGTTGGGTCAAAAGCAGCAAACTATGCTGAACTTATGCATGCAATGAATGCTGGTGGTGAAGAAGTTGTTAGACCTGGTTTTGCAATTCCTTTTTACTATTATAATCAGTTTATTGATGAAAACGTATTAGTTAAAAGTGAAATAGAATCAATCTTAAGTGATAAAAAGCTCAATGATCCACTGGAGGCTATTTATAGAGGTGAGCGTCTCTTAAGACTTCAAGCGTTAATTATGTCGGAAAAGGTAAAGGTGAATGAAACTTTTTTAGCTCAAGTTTATGCAAAAGCTGAAACATTTAGAGGGGTTGATGATAAGCCAAGAAAATTAAAATTTAGAAGCTCTACTAATGCAGAAGATCTTCCTAGTTTCTCAGGAGCGGGCTTGTATGACTCAAAAAGTTATAAGCCTTTAAAAAATAGCGGTGAGGAAAGAAAAGCTTCGAAGAAGCTTTTAAGGCTTGAAGAGTCTATCAAAACAGTATGGGCTTCTATATGGAACAAAAGAGCTTATGATGAGCGTGCGTTTTACGGGATTGACCACTCTCAAGTTTATATGGGAATTCAAGTTAACCTTTCTTTCTCTGATGAAATAGCAAGTGGTGTGGTTGTTACAAAAAATGCTATTGATCCTGATGGTGTAGATGGAACTTACATTGAAGCACAAAGAGGAGATGAGTACTCTGTAGAAAATCCATCTCCAGGCGTACTAGCTGAAAGAATTTTAATAGAGCACGGCATAGAAGGCGAGAGCGCGATTAAGCGTTTAGGAAATTCAACTGTAGATGTTGATGGTTTAACTGTCCTAGCTCAAGAAAGTACTGCTCCTGTTTTAACAGATGCTGATATTTTAAGAATTGATGAGCTCTCTTATACAGCTGAGCAATACTTTGAAAAGCTTTTGGGTGAAGAAGGGAGAGAGTTTGCTTTAGATATTGAGTTTAAAGTGGACTTAGATTTAGAAGGTGTGAGAACTGTTTACTTTAAGCAGGCTAGACCATATTTAATTCATGATAAGTAAAATACTTCTTACAGTTTAAGATTTTAAAAAGAGACCCTAGAGGTCTCTTTTTTTATACTAGTAGTTATAATGAAACTTAAGTGCTGCTTTTCCAGTGGTTCCTTTAACTTTTCCAAGAAACTGCAAAAGTGTTGTTGATAAGGTCACTCCAAAGCGCTCATTCACCCATAAGGTATTGGACGCATTAACTGAGGCATACACATAGGTGCCGTTAACAGAATCAATGCCTATATTAATAATATCATTGATCAGCTCGCTTCCATCTTCTTGGTCTTCCACATCATCAAAATCCCAGTGGTACACATTAACTCTGGTATTGAGGGTGAGTTCATAGGAGGGGGAGATTTTAAAGCTTTTAATAGGGCCTAAATATACAAAGGTAGTAGGTGAGGCGGCGCCAAAGCCTGCGCCAAAAAACAAAGAAAGAGGGTTTTTTGCATTATCTGATAGGAGGTACTTTCCTTGAAGAGCGATCAGAGGGCCAAGAGATTGGTACTCTAACAAAACACCTAGATCGAGGTTGTCACTATAGCCATGGGTGTAGGAGATACTTTGATGAAACAGCCCTTGCCCGGCTCCAGTGCTAGAGGTCCATTCATGGTTGCCGTTGCCGAGAGTTTGAGCTGTGTGTGGCTCTGATAAGGGTGCTAGAGTACAGCCAGACAGTATTAGGGTGATTATAGATGCAAGATAGAGTTTTTTAGACATTTGGCCTCCAGTTTTTGAGATTGTACCTAAAAATGATAGAGGAGAGCGAGAGTAAAAAGTAGACAATAATGTCCATTTTACAAAGTAAAAGACTTTAAAGGAGTTGAGGGGACCGCCTGTGGTATATTTGCCTTTCATCAAACTTTTAAAGGAGTCTTTGTGATTTTAAGATCATCATTAATATTGATATTTTTAAGCTTTGCTGCGTGTAGCAGCTCTAAAACTGATAATACTGGCGGAGCATGTAGCCAAGGTGTTATTAATGCGAATAATGACGTTTACTTTGCTTGCACAAGTATGTGGAATGAGTCAGATGGCTTAGAATGTCAGGCTGAAGCTCAAAATTTTTTAGACTCTTATCCTAATATTGATTGTAAAGCTGAAAATTTAAGTGATGGCGGAACAAAATGGATTACGTCAGAAGATATTGAAGAGGTTTTGGCTGAAATTAATGGAATACTTAGCTCAAACTAAGATTAAAAGTCACCACAGCTAGTGGTGACTTTCCACCTCCAACGGTGTTACAGCGCTCAAGCATTAAGAATGCAGCAATGAGTATGGCGCAAATAAGAGCAAATCCTATAAATTTTCTGAACATGTGTTTCTCCTAGGGCTAAACAAATAAAAACCTAACCAAAAAGGTGCAGTCATATATAGACTGTTCATAGTGATTTGGTGTAGATATTATTCCATATAACACTATAGGGGTCCAATATGAACTCGAGCGAGTCTGGTGGAAATAATCTTAGTAAGCCTGAAAAGCTAACCTATAAATCATCTGGTGTAGATGTAGAAAAAGCAGATAAAGTTGTTGAATGGATGAAGACTTCAAACTCTTCAAGTACAAGCCCTCATAAAGACCGTTTAGTGTCTGGAATTGGTGGATTTGCAGCTCTTTTTAAAGGGGGCTTTGCAGATATGAAAGAGCCTTTGTTGGTTTCTTCAACTGATGGCATCGGGACAAAGCTTTTAATGGGGCTTGCCTCAGGTAAAACAAAGGGGCTTGCACAGGACTTAGTTGGAATGTGTGTGAATGATCTTCTGTGCACAGGAGCTGAGCCTTTATTTTTCTTAGACTACTTTGCAACTTCAAATTTAAAAGAAGATCAATTAAAGGAATTTTTTGCAACGCTAAAAGAGGCGTGTACTGAATCAGGAGCTGCTTTAATCGGTGGTGAAACAGCGGAGCTTCCAGGTTTATATAGTGATGGGCATTTTGATGCTGCTGGATTTTCAGTTGGTGTTGTAGATCAGGAAAAGGCGTGGACTGTAAATAAAGTTAAAGATGGAGATCTTGCAGTAGCAGTTTCTAGCTCAGGCTTTCATTCAAACGGTTATTCTTTGCTTCGTAAAATTTTTGGTGAAAATGGTGGTGACTATGCTCAAGAGCTTATGGAGCCAACAAAGCTTTATTGGCCTTTAGTAAAAGCCTTAAAAGAAAACGGGCTGTTTGATTCTGTACGAGTTGCTGCCCATATCACAGGTGGCGGGATGGATAACATCAGTCGTGTGGTTCCTGAAGGATTTGGTGTAGAGCTTCAAAAATGGGAATGGAAAGATCGTTATAAAGTAGCAATGGAGAAAGCGAATCTGACAGAAAATGAAATGTATAAAACATTTAACTGCGGAATTGGTTTTTTAATGATTGTTGATAAAGACAAAATTGATGAGGTTTCAGGAGTTGTTAAATCTGTTCAAGGAATGGAGTTGGTGACTAGTGGTAAAGTTTGCGCAGTGAAATCTGATCAAAAGTGGGAAATAAAATAAAGAATTTATTTTTAAAGGTGTTAGAAAATATGAGACAGGCAGTGTTCATTTCTGGAAAAGGCTCAAATCTTAAGGCTCTTCTAGACTCGAACCCAAATTCTTCTTTTTATGTGTTTTCAAATAAAAACTGTGAAGGCTTATCTTGGGCTAAACGTAGAGGCTTTCCTGTGGAAGTAATCTCTTTTAAAACAGAATCTGACTGGATTGAATTTGGACAAAGGCTAAACTCTTTAAAGATAAGAAGAATTTTACTTCTTGGTTTTATGAAGGTGATCCCAGAAATGTTCTTAGATCTTATTGAAGCAAAGTGTATTAATTTACATCCTTCTGTTTTACCTAAGTTTCCAGGGTTAAAGGCTATTGAGAAATCATATGAGACTGATGAAGGTAGAGGCTGCAGTCTACACGAGGTCATTGCTGAAGTGGACAAAGGGGAAATAATTCTTCAAAAGCCGGTGCTTAATAAACTAGATTTTCAAAATTTTAAAGAAAGAATTCATCAGTCTGAACAAAGGGTTGTTGAAAAGTATATAGATATGACTAGAGGGGTATATGGATAAGGTTAATATTTTATCTATGGGATGGAGATCTCATTGGCTTGCAAGACGTTTAAAATCTTTGGGGATAGAGGTTTCATTATTTGAGGTTACTGATCATGCAGGTTGGTCACACCCTGAAGATATTGATGGACCTTTTCCTTTTTCAATTACGTTGCATTCACCTGAAGACTTCGTAAACCTTGCACAGATTGATGAAGCTGTTCAGCCTTTAAAAACAGGTTTTTGCTTGTCTACTCCTACAGGTAATCTTGCATGGGACGCTTTAAACAGGGAGCAAGTCTTGGAGGGTTATAGAGAAGAATTTGAAAAGACGGCTGTTGAGGGAGAAAAATTTTGGTTTGATGATTTTTTAAAGTCTTTTTCAAAGTCCTCATTCAAGAAGGCGTCGATGTGGGCAGAGGATGAAGAAACGTTTAACTTAAAGTCAGAGCTTTATTTAAGAAGGTCTGACAGAATGACTTACATAAGAAGCTTAGAGCTTTTAAAAGAACGTGGAGTAGTGGTTCAGTCAGTTTCTAACCAGGATCTTAGACGCATACTTTTAGAGGTTAAAGAAAACTCTAAAAATTGGATTATGGGTCTAACAATTTCAGAGCTTAAGGTTTTAACTTCAAATGAAAGAGATGCTTTTAAAGCTAACCTTGGTTGGCACAGAAAAAGGTTTTTTTATGAGTCTAAAAATCTTAAGTCACTTCCTATGTGGTCTTCATG
>JBOEFV010000028.1:0-66168 GCA_050633065.1 Bdellovibrionales bacterium | reverse complement strand
TATGATTCCGCTGCTCTAACCAGCTGAGCTACCCCGCCAAAGGAACCAAATTTCTATTAGAATAGTCAACCTATGTCAAAATGAAATCGATTTATTTGGTGTTTCAGCAGGTTTTTGCCTGCATTTTATACTGAGCCAGACTTAGGGTTGCACATCAAATCTAGCCCAAGATAGAATTTAAGCACTTATACAAAGGGGGAGGATCTATGAAGGATCTTGCAATATTTATAACAAGTGTTTTATTTTCACTCAGCACCGTAGCAGCTGATGAACAGTCCGAGTTAATTTTACATGGTTCAGTAGATGGCTACGAAACCAGAAACTATGATGACAAACTTGATTTTGGTTTAGTCATTCCAACTTTATCTAAAGAGCAAATTTTAAATTTCAGTTTATCATCTGTTTTAAGCAGCAAGACTGATGTTATCCGTGCAGCAGGACAAAGAATCAATATTCCAAGTAATGTGTCACTGCCAAGACAGAGCGAGCGCTACTTCATCACTATCAGAATCAACAAGCCTTCTTTCAGACTACCCGTTTTATCTGATGAGCTTCCTGAAACTGTAGCTGTACTTGAAGGGTCCATGCCTTTTACTGACACTGTAGATACTTTAAGAGGTGGAAGCCCACTTTTTTCTGTCATCAACTCTTTCACATTTAAATCATTCTCACTAAGCCCTATTACAGACCTTGAAGAGGACCTTGAGCTTACTGCTGGAGAAAATGCTATCGAAGGTGAAACCGTTACTTTTGATGTTCCATTTGAAACTGATCGTGATTATGTAGCTATCGGCTTAAACTTAAACTCTACAATGGATGAAGCAGGAAACTCTAAATACTTTCCAGTAAACATCAAGACTCTAGAAAGACCACAAAATCTTTTATCAATTGGTGAAAGCAGCACCCCTGTGATCGTAACAATTCCTAAAAGCACTTTTGAAGCTGGAGCTGAAGAAGCTGCCGGCTTGCCTTTTCCATTCAGCTTAGTTTGGGATGAGTCTCAACCAGAATTTATGCTTCCTTTAGCTAAAGACTTTGTCTCTTATGAAAGAAATGATGAAGCTCACGGCCTTATTGTTGATAACTCACAACTTTTAGACTTTAAAGTGCTTGCTTACAAAGCTACAACTTTTGACAGTGAAGGCGCCATATTAACTGAAGATACTTTTGAAACAATGAAAGATATGGCTTGGTCTTTAGACATACCTGTTTCTCGCATTCGTTTAGATGTTCTTGCTGTTGACCCTGATCCTATTGTAGAATCAATCAACAATGAATACATGCTTAGCGAGGAAATTTTTGAACAAGCAAAATACATCACTAGATATGAAAAAGACGTTAACTAGTCTTTTTCTTTTAACACTTTTATTCACATCTACTAACTCATTTGCAAAGGCCTACTCCAAGGCCTTTTTAAGTGATTACGACAGTGTTTGGAAGGGAGTCCTCATTTCCTTATCCAAATACCCTTTAGACAAAAATGATCAAGAGGCTGGAGAGATCACAACTTCTTTAATCAAACCTGGAGAAGCATACACTCCCCTTAATAGAACCCCTAGCTCTAAAGAAGTTTACCAGCTTTTTATTCAAATTCAAAAAAGAAAGTATAAAGGTAAAAACATCATCCAAGTCAAAATTGAGAAAGACTCTTTCTTAAAGGGTGATTTTATAAACAGGGAAATTAAACTTGTCAGTGACGGCATTGAAGAAAATATTATTTTATACAGAACAGCCCGCGAAGTTAAAATTGATAAGGCTGTGGCAAAAATCTTTAAGTAGTCAGTTAACCCCAACTACCTTTTTAGCTATACCTCTAATTTCTTTATTTGAATCTGTAAGAAGCTCTTCCCAGCGGTCTGAATGCTTAGACCTCTCAAGTTTAAAAATGCTTTTAACAATTTGAGGTCTAATCCATAAGCTTTTACGCCCTTTAAAGTTTTGCCTTTGGCCAAGAGCCTTCCAAAGTTTGTCAGTGTCCTTAGGCCCTCCAAGAGCACTTATGACCTCAACCGCCTCTGAACGCACAACTAAAGCTTGTGAATTAAACATTGTTTTTTCAGCAAGTTTTATCGCCACATCAGGGTATCTGTTCTTTAAAACCTTAAGTGCTGCTGATTGCAAGAACCACTCTTTTGAAGATAAACACTTTTTTAAAAAAACAATAGCCTCAACTCTTTGTTTCAAATCTGCAACTTGATCTACAAGCTTCCATCTTTTTTCAAATGAAACATCTTCAGAAAAAACTTTTTGCTCTAAAGTTTTTGTGCTCTCCCCTGTTTTAAACAAAGGGTGCTTTCTGCCTTTATTCAAAGAAAAAGAATTTCCTACTGAAGCACTCGCAGCCGATCCAAACATTAAAGCTATAACCACCATTTTAATCATTGCTAAACCCTCCAGTTTTTTCATTTAATGAAAGAACATTACTGTCATCACCCTCGTCATCTTCTTCGTCTTCATCAAAATCTGGAGACATAATTGAAGCCAAGTCAGGCCCATCAAAGCCCTCAAAAAACTGGTCTGAATTGTCCATGCTTGTGTTGTCTCTTCTAGCGATACTTGACTGCACAGTCGGCGCCACATAAGAAAGCATAGAGAAGAAGGCAAACATTGCCCCAAAGGAATAAAGAAGTTCATATTGATGTTTAAAAACAAAGTCCATATTTAATATTGTAGGCCGAAGCCCTTTAATATCAATCAAACACAGACGAAGGTGTTAGCTTATTTGTAAGGTTTTCCCTGAGGTCGACCTAGAAGCTCACCATCTCTACAAGAAATGCTGCCCCCGACTATAGTCATAACAGGCCAGCCTGTAACTGTTGTTCCCATAAATGGACTCCAGTTCACTTTTCCAGCTAACCAGTCTGATGTGATCTCTTGTTTCTTATTTAAATCAACAACTGTTAAGTCGGCCACCCTTCCCTCTTTAATCTCACCTAAACCATCTAACTCAAAAAGCTCTGCAGGTTTTAATGAGAAAAGCTCAACTAACCTTTGTAAACTAAGTCTTCCTTCATGCACATGATTAAGCATAAGTGGGAGCATAGTTTGAACCCCTGGAATTCCTGAAGGTGTGTGAGGATAGCCTTTAGCTTTTTCCTCTGCTGTATGAGGCGCATGGTCTGAACCAATCACATCTACTAAACCTGAGTTTAAAGCTTTCCATAAAGCTTCTTGGTGTCTCTTTTTTCTAATCGGTGGATTCATCTGAGCATGAGTTCCGTGAGCTTCATAACACTCAGGCGCTGATAAAGTTAAATGCTGAGGAGTCACCTCTACTGACATTTCATTATATTTTTCAGTCTTTAAAAATTCCATCTCTTCAGCCGTAGAAACATGAAGAAGGTGTAGTTTTGCGCTGTACTTTTTAGACAGCCTTACAATTTGTTTTGTAGACTCTAGAGCAACCTCTTCACTTCTCCACTCAGGATGAAGTTCCACTGGGTACTTAGCTTCAGGATCAGGGAAGAACTCCTTCTTTCTTTCAAGAAGCATTCTTTCACTCTCAGAGTGAACTGCAAATCTACCTTTAATAGTTGAAACGATTTTATCTAAGTACTCTTCTTCACTTACTAAAAGTGAGCCTGTTGAAGAACCCATGAAAATCTTAACTCCACATGCTCCTCTTAATTTCTCTAATGTATTTAACTGTTCAATATTGTTGTGAGTAGCACCAATATAAAACATATGGTTTGTCCAAGCCGCATTCTCACAAATTGAAAGCTTATAGTTTAAAGCCTCTTCATTCGTTGTTGGAGGTGCAGTGTTTGGCATTTCAAAAAAACCTGTCACTCCACCTAAAAGTGCTTGAGTACTTCCAGAGAGCAGATCTTCTTTATGTGTTAAACCCGGCTCTCTAAAGTGAACTTGGCTATCAATCATTCCCGGCAGCACTGTAAGGCCTGAGATTTTAACTTCTTTAGCGCCTTCAAAAGGAGCTGAGATTTTGCCGTCTTTAATGTATAAGTCTTCAGATAAAAGCTTACCTTCTTTATATATCTGTCCGCCTTTTAAAACCATATCCATCATAACTACTTCCTTTTCATCCTAGCCATGTAAAAACCGTCAAACCCATCTTGCCCGACAAAGTTTGACACTTCTTCCTCTAATTCAAACTCACTGTGCTTTGCTAAAAACTTTTCAACTTGTTTAATGTTTTCTGATGGAAATACAGAGCATGTTGCATAAACCATTTTACCACCCTCTTTTACCAATTTAGAATGGAGCTCTAAAACCTCTTCTTGAATTGCTAAGAGCCTTTCATGCTCTCCTTTTGAAAAGAATAATTTTGACTCAGGCTTTCTTCTATAAGTTCCCGAACCTGTACATGGAACATCTAACAACAACCTATCAAACTTTCCCACCATTCTTTTAACAGTTTTAGTCCCTTCAATAGGTTTAATTTCAATATTTTGACTCCTTGCTCTTTTAGCTCTCTTTTTTAACTCTTCAAGACGCCTTGGAAAAATATCCATTGCAACAATAGTTCCTGAGTTTTGCATTAAAGATGACATGTGTAGTGTTTTACCACCTGCTCCAGCACAAGAATCCGCAACCCTCATTCCTTTTTCTAACTGCATAAAGTAAGCAACATCTTGAGATGCTCCGTCTTGAACTTCAAAAAAACCACTTTTAAACGATGGCGAGCTAAAGATGTTCTTTCTCTCTTTTAACTCAATGCAACCCGGCTTAATAAGCTCTACATCAAGTTCTTCAGCCTTTAATGTTTTAAGGCATTCCTCATCAGAAATCAGATTTAAGTTAACCCTTAAAAAAACTGAAGCCGTGTTCATAGAAGCTTTTAAAAACTCTAGTCTTTGTTTATCATCCATTTCATTTTTTAAAGTTTCTTCTAAGTCTTTTGAAACAGAATACGCCATTCTTTCAACTTCTGGCTTTATATCAAAGCCTTCCATATAAAGCTCTACAATTTCAGCAGCGTCATCTTCTGTAATTTGATTAAAGTCGTCTTTTTTAATTTCATAAAAATAAACACCAGCATGCCTAACAATTGAATAAAAAGCTTCAGCAAAAGACTTTCTGTCTCTTGAACCCCACTTTTTGTTGTTTTTAAAACTGTAGTTGATAACTTTTGAAGATGCTGACTGATTTTCAAACAGATAAAGAAGACTTGCTATAAGCTGCCTTTGAATCGGTGGGTACAACTTAACTGGATCTGCCATAATAACGCCTTTTTAGTTTTAGCGATTAAAAGCCAAATCTTAACGACAAGCCCACTCCATCACCGTGATAATCTTTTTTAAAGTACTGACTTCGTCTATAATAAAGATGCGCTGAAAACAACATCCTTTGACTCCACTTATTGGAATAAACCAAGCCTGCCTTTAAGGTCAAAAGACTTCCTTTTCTGGGACTGTCAAAGATCCGCCCTACTCCAACAGACAGCTCAGGGCCAAGGTAGAAGAACTGACTGGATAACTGCACATTATGAAGTAAAAAGAGCCCCTGCCCATAAGTATTGGCTATGCTTCCAGCCTTATACTCATCAGAGGACCTGGTGTTAAACTGAAGGTACTCAAGATGAAGGCTTTGCTGAAAATACCTGGTTTGTAAAAATGTCATACCAAGTTCTGCTGAATAATGATCAAAACCAAAAATCTCTCCAGCTCCTAAACTTATAAAATACTTTGAAGGGTCTAATATTATGTTGTCAGGGCTGTCTATACCCCCTGGAGCCCCACCCGCTTCGACTTCAACCTTTTTGTTTTTATCCCGAAAAATAAAATACTTCATAGCCTCATCATAGCCCTGTTCCGCCGCAACTGCCGGCTGAACAAACAAAATACCCAAAGAAATCAAAGCTGCTAGAAAAGTAATCATCATTCTCATTATCGCAATGAAACTCCCTTAAATCCAGCCCGCCCCAAACCCAATGTCCAGACTTACAGGTGTTAATTTTATTAAAGCCTTAGAAAAGCTCTTGAACAAATTTCATCTGGCTATTAGTTTGCTTTTTTAACCATGGAGAAGCCTTTGAAATGTCCAGAATGCGGGAATAATACAACTAGAGTTCAAGACTCTAGACCTGCAAAGGACAACACCTCTGTAAGGCGTAGGCGCTCTTGCACAAACTGTTCACTAAAGTTTTTAACAGAAGAGGTTGTTGTTTTAGACCTTCCAATGGTGGTTAAAAAAGATGGCAGAAGAGAACCTTTTTCACGAGCAAAGATTGAAAAAGGGCTATACGCCTCTTGCCAAAAAAGACCTATCAGCAAACAACAAATTGATGGTATCGTGTCTGCTTTACTAGACAGAATTTCAAGAAGAGGAAGTCCCGAGCTTCACTCAGATATGATTGGACGTTATGTAATGGCTGAATTAAGAAAACTTGATGAAGTTGCGTACGTTCGCTTTGCAAGTGTTTACATGACATTTAAAGAAGTGAATGAATTTTTTGAATCTATTGGGAGCGATATAGTTTGATTAAACAAAGAGACAGCCGTGAAATGGCCTTAAAATTTTTATTCTGCCAAGAGTTTGCTTCTCCTGAGAGCGCAGCACTATCACTGCGCGGAAAACTCACAATGTTTCAAAACTCATTTAAAGCACAAGAAGAGGTGTGGAAGTTCACATGGAATCTTCTTAGCGGTTTTGAGAGCAACAGTGAGAGCATTGATGCTAAAATCAAATCTAACTTAGTAAACTGGAGTATTGAGCGCCTTTCTATAACCGATAGAAACATCTTAAGAATTGCTATTGCTGAAATGCTTTTCTTAGACACTCCTCCAAAAGTTGCAATCAATGAGGCTGTAGATTTAGGGAAGAAGTACTCTACAAAAGAGTCTGCTGCTTTTATCAATGGTATTTTAGATAGCATCCTTACGGAGAATGCTTAAGAATAATGGACTTATCTTTTAAAAGCCTTCCTCCCAAACTTTTTTCCAATGTAAATTCTCAAAGGGAAGAGGCCGGAATTCTTTGGCTCCCGCCTATTGAACAACGCCCTATCACAACAAAGATTGACTGGCTTACTGGCCTTCAAATTTCCAATTTAGAATTCACAAAAGAGAACACTTGGTCTGAAGACTTAAAAAACTTTGTAGTTGAAAACAACCTACCTTTAGATGAACAGCCTCCATTTAACCACTCAAACACGTTAATATTCAGTTTGCCAAAAGGTTTTAAAGCCTCTTTAGGTTTGATCATTAAGAATTCAAATTGGGGAAATCGTGAAGATGTCTACAACCGCTACACTGCTGCTTGCGACTCTTTTGGATCAGACTTTTTTATTCAAAGTCTTGATTTTTGGTCAACTCCAGAAATTCAAAATGTTGAATGGGTAAAGGTGTAAATGGCTACCGAAGCTCAAGACGCTAAAGCCATTTATGTCTTGTCTGATGGAACAGGTGAAACAGCCACTTTAATGCTTAAAGCTGCACTTGTTCAGTTTAAAGAGCCTAATCTAAAATTCTTTAGATACAAAAACGTTAGAAACAAAGAGCAACTTCTTTCAATTCTAGATCACTTGCCTGAGAAAAATGGAATTATTGTGCACACATTAGTTTCACCAAAGCTAAGAGCCCTTCTTTCAAGCGAAACTAAAAAAAGAAACGTTTTATCTGTTGATGTTTTAGGCCCGCTTCTTGAAAAATTAAGCGTGCTATTTGGAGCTGACAACAATCAAAACCTTTCAGCTCCTGGAGAACTTAGAACAGTTGATGAAGAGTACTTTAAGAAGATTGCCGCTATTGAGTTCACCGTTCGTTATGACGACGGAAAGCTCCTTGAAGGCATTGAAAAAGCAGACATTGTCTTAGTTGGTATCAGTAGAACTAGTAAAACACCTCTTTCAATCTTTTTAAGCTATAAAGGCTTAAAGGTTGCAAACGTGCCTTTAGTTTTAGGTCAACCCATTCCTGAAGAGCTTTTTAAAATTGATCAAAAAAAGATCGTTGGCTTAAAAATTGAAATTGAAGCCTTACAAAGAATTAGAATGAAAAGGCTAGAGAAGTTTGGGCAAGATCCACACGGAAGCTACGCTAGTCTTTCTCACATCAGTAAAGAAATTCAGTATGCTGAGGATTTATTTGCAAAGAATAAACGCTGGCCTGTGGTGAATGTTACAGACCGAGCTTTAGAGGAAACAGCTGCAGAAATTGCAAGAATTGTTTCTTCAAGACTTGGCTTGAAGAAAGACTTTTTCTTTTAATTTAGCTTAAAGCTTGTTGCCTTAAGGCCCTAAATAAAACTTCAACAATTTCATTTAAAGCGGCATCTTTTCTATAATAGAAGTTAATCGGCGTAGAAAATTTAATGTCTTCAACCATAACTCTTGTTAAACGCCCTGCTTTAACTTGTTTGTGAATTGAGTGAGATGGTAAAAACCCCCAACCAAGTCCTGACTCAACCACTCTTTTTAAAGTACCTACGTTATCACTTTGAAAAACAGGGTGAAACTTAACGTTGTTCTCTGCAAGCTTATCATCTAACTGCTGTTGAAAGCCTAAGTACTTATCTGAGAAAAACACCACTGGCCTATTAGCAAACTCTGAAAGTTTAATTGTTTCAGGAAGACTCATGTCCTTACCTGAACCCACTAACCACATCTCATCTGATAAGATGAATTTTGAACCGTAATCTGCAAAGAACTCTTTTTGCTCAGGGGTTGAAGGCTCTGGTAAGATTGCAAGATCAATTTCATTGTCTTTTAAATCCTGAATAAGTCTTGGTGTAGATCCGTAGTTAAGTTTAAAATTTAGTTTAGAATTGTGCTTTAAAAACATTCCTATAATAGGACTTAATAAATAAAGACCTACTGAGTTTAAAGTTCCAAGTCTGATGTCTCCAACAAGCTCTGTAGACATTGCTTGCAGAGCAACTTCAGCTTGTTGAGTCAGTTGAAGGATTCTTTTTGAGTAATCATATAAAAGCTGCCCTTGAAGAGTCGGCTTAACCTTTCTCACTCCCCTCACTAAAAGCTCACACTTAGCTTCTTCTTCTAAATTCCTAATTTGTTGGCTGACCGCCGGCTGAGTTAAGAAAAGCTTCTCTGCTGCAGCTGTCATGCTTCCTTCACTCACTACTGTTACAAAAGTTGAAAGTTGTTGAAAATTCACTTTTTACCTACCTTTTTAAACTGGCTGTTAAGACCCTCAGCACTTAATATATAACGCAGCACGGAAGATCAAGTAATTTTTATCCTCTAGAACGCCTGTATTTATATAAGGTATTGTTTTTACTGTATTTTTCCCTCATAAAAATTATTTATGCGTGTGTAAAATTTATATTAATAGTCTTCCGGACATTGGTCTAGTAAAAATTACACAACCTTGGGGAGGGGACAGATTATGAAAGGATTCATTTTTACAGCACCAGCGCTACTTTTACTACTTTTGAGCGGTTGTGGAAAAGGCTATGAGGGCCAAACAGAAACTAAAGCACCAAAGACTGCACTTGAAATTGCCGACTCTTTAATCGCAGCAGGTGTTTCAGAGCCAGAAGTTTCAGCTCTAATGGAAAACAACCCACAAGCAAAAGTAAGAGTCTTGGGTAACGACACTTTTGAATTCAGAGGCTTACAAAAAAGACAAATTCTTGAGGTTTCTCCTTCTGCAATTGTTGAGCAAAACTCCTTCATTAAAATCAACTCAAACTCAGTAACAAAAGAACAGCTTCTTAACAAAGCCCTTCAAAGTGATATTTCTAACGAATTCGCTCCTCAAAACTGCACTGAGAACTCTCTACTTAGAGTTCCTGCTATTAAAGTTTCCAATAACAATCTTAATAGCAGTCTAAATGTAAATGAAAAAATTGAACTTAGCTTTGCAACTCCTTTTTATGAAGGGCTTACAGCTTGGTATATCGTTCCTCCAATGGGTTCTGATATCAATATTCAGTTTGAAGACAAAAAGAACCTTGAGTTCACACCCGATATGCCTGGTGGCTACGGCGTCGCCCTATTCTTTAAGAGAGACGGACTTTGCAATGTAAGCTTTCAAGAGATGACTGTTACTCTAAACGAGCCATTCATCCCTACTCTTTCAACTCAGGATCAGCTTGGCCTAAAAGCTCTTTCAACACAGGACTTCAAGCAGGTGTCGATCACTAAAGCTGATAAAGCAAGAGAGCTTCTTACACGTAAAACAGACATCGTTGTTGCTGTTTTAGATTCTGGTGTGAACTACAACCACCCAGCACTTAAAAGCAGCATGTGGGTTAACACAAAAGAAATCGATGGCGATGGAATCGACAATGATTCAAACGGTTACATTGACGATGTGGTTGGCTTTGACTTTGAAAACCATGACGGAATGCCAATGGATGACGCTGGACATGGAAGCCATGTTGCAGGTCTTATTGCTGGCGAGTACATGGGAACAGGAAATAAATCTGGAATTCAAATTATGGCTTTAAAAGCCGGGTCTAGCATGGGCCTTGAGCTGGGCGCTATCGTTAAAGGGATCAACTACGCTGTTGAAAATGGTGCTGACATAATCAACATGTCATTTGGCGGTCCAAGACAAAGCGCTATTGTTAAAGCAAGTATTCAAAAAGCCTCAGAAGCTGGTGTTTTAGTTGTAGCAGCTTCTGGAAATGGTGACCAAAGAGGGCTTGGTGTTGATAATGACGATGTTCCTCAATTTCCCGCATCTTATGATCTTCCAAACATTCTAGCTGTTGGCTCTGCTAAAGCTGATGGATCTCTGACTCAGTACTCAAACTACGGCAAAACTCAAGTTGACCTAGTTGCTGTAGGCGGGCATGCAGACAGATTTGAAAGAACAGCAAACCTTCTTAAGTCAGTATATTTAGTAAATCCAAACAATATTCTTACTCAGCCAATGGCAGGGACCTCAATGGCCGCACCAGTTATAGCAGGAATTGCAGCTTTAGCTATGAGTGAGAGCCCTAACTTAGACCCTTCACAAGTAAGACAGCTGCTTATGAAAACCGGAATTAAGTCACCTTTCCTTAGCAACATGATCGTTTCTGAGTCGACAGTTGATGCTCAAGCAGCCATCATGTCTTTACAAAACTTATTCTAAGATTTTGCTAGACCCCCAATGTAGATTGACGTTAAAATACAAGCTACATTGGCGGGGAATTTAAAATGAAGTTTTTATCTTTTATTACAGTTTTATTATTTGCACTTAACGCTCAAGCTAAACTCTTTTCAAACTCATATGTAAGCTTTGAACTCCCTACAAACTGGACATGCACTCAAGAAGGTTATGAGCACGTTTGTGTTAACAAATTCAGTAAAAAAGAAAAAGAAGCCATCATCATATTAACGGCTAAGAAAAAAGGACCACAAGACTCTTTAGCAAATTATGAGACTCACCTTAAAACTCCTCGTAACATGAAAAACTACAAAGCAATTCCTTACAGCTCAAAAGTAAAAGTTGTTAAAAAAAGAAAGATCTCTGGCGTTGATTGGGTTGATGGAATTCATCTAGGTAGTGAAGTTGAAACTTACTACACTCGTTATGCTGCAACAGTAAAAGACAGCCTTGGAATCTTAGTGACATTTTCAGCTCATAAAGACCACTACAGTAAATACAGCAACGACTTTATGAAAGCCATTCAAAGTTTAAAAGTGATCGCACCAAAAGGCTTAGGCTCTTTAGGATCCGGCTCTACAAGAGGATCTAAAAGAGACATCTTTGCCGGTGGCTTATCAGATGTTCTTCCAGAAGGAATGTCTAGAGACTTTGAAGGTGATCTTGAAGATGACAGCAGCGGCGGAATCTTTGGAGCTTTAGGCTCAAAAGGTCTTATCGGAATCTTACTGCTTCTTATCACAGGCCTTGGCGTGTTTATTTACGCAAAGTCTAGATAACAAACGAATTAGAGTCAGGCTGCACACTTTACTAAGAAATAGTGATGCTCCGCCTGTCTTTTCATTTCACTGACTAGACCATCCATACGCTCTTCAAAATTACGTAAAACCATATCCCAAGCCTCTCTACGACTCATTCCATTATTTTCATATGTCCAAGCTTCTCTATCAGCAGCAGTACCCTCTACTCTTTCCAACTCTCATCCTTTCTCAGTGAATATCATTTTCCACCGAACAAAGTTTGAGTCGGAAACAACAAAGGCTTTCTTAATAAGAAAACCTCATACAGCTTTAATTTTAAACATCTAAAAACACAGTGTTGCGCTAAAGTTGCTTTGTTTATTTCAAATGCACTTTCATGCGGCTAGAGCCTTATCTTTGAAAAAGACTTCGTCTTCACTCTAAGCCTTTTCAAATCCTTCTTAGGAATTTTATATCTGTTAGCTAGAATTAGTGTGTTCATTCTACCCATGACTAAATACTTTCTTAAAGCATCATTCACCTGAGTTAGGTTTAAGGCCAAAACCTTATTTAAGTAAACATAAAGTTCTCTTCCTTCAACTCCTGTAGACTCAAGAGCAAGGTATGCAGCCGCTTCTTTTTCTTTAGTCTCCACGCCCCTTGGAAACTGCCCTCTAATAATAGCTTTTGTTTTATCAAGCTCTTCTTGAGTGATTCCATTAGCCGCAGTGTCTGCAATAATCTTTTTAGCCTCTCTAATAAATTCATAGACCTTATCATGCCTCACGCCACCAGAAATCTTAATCACGCCACCATCGTGCTGAGCTAAGGCTCTTGCCCCAACTCCATATGTAAGCCCTCTTTTGATTCTAAGCTCTTGATTAAGTCTACTCTTAAATGAACCACCTAATACTGAAAGCCCTACTTTTAAAGCCTCATAGTCTGTAGAGCTTCTTGGAATTGCAGAAAAACCTAAAGCGACATTTGCCTGTTTTAAATCACCTTTATGATATAAAACTGCTTCCTTAGTTTTTTCAGCGATCTCAACCCTATCAAGACCAGCCTCTTCTACACCTTTTTCTAAGTCCGTAAGCCTTGAAAGCACAAATGCTTCTGCACCCTCAGACCAGTTTCCAACAAACGCAATCTTAAGACCTCTTGTCTCCATGATCTGTTCATAACGTTTTACAACCGCATCACGCCTAATACCGGGAAGTGTGTCTAAAGAGCCTCCTGCAAGCCTGCTGTAGCCATGATCTTGGTACATAAGCTGTGAGAATGCTAAACTTGCTAACCCACTCGGGTTATCTTCTATAGCCCTTATCCCTGCTACTTTTTTATTTTTAAGATTTAAAATAGCCTGATTCTCAAATTTAGGAGACAAGACCACCTCTGTAAACAGTCTTGCAATAGCTAAAGAGTCTTGTGTTAGGCCATGAGTTGAAAACACAACCTGGTCATCACTTGCTCCAGCAACAAAAGCCGAGCCAAGATTAGTAAACTTCTGACTGATTTCTTCTTTTGTGTAGTTCTCAGAACCTTCAACAAGCAGACTTGCCATAAGCTCTGTCACGCCCTGCTGATCTTTAGGTTCATAGGTACTTCCTTTTGGAGACCACAAAACAATTTGAAAAAATGGAAGAGACTTATCTTTAAAACTTAAAACTTCTATTCCGTTTTGAAGCTTCTTACTTCTTAAATTTGTTTTAAATGGTTTTGGTCCTGTTTGACACCCTAAAACTATTAACAGACTAGATGCTAAAACAACCTTTAATATATTTTTTCTCATTTCCCCACCTCAATCATGTTCAGTTTTGACATGTCTAAATATTTTTTTGCAACAGCGTTTACTTGAGTCAAAGTAATTTTTTGGTACTTATCATTGTCTGTAAAAAGTCTCTTGTAGTCTTTAAAAACAACTTCATTAACTGCCAACCCTTGAGCTTTACCGCTTAAAGTTTTGTATGATCCAACTGATGAGACTAAAAGCATTTTTTTAGCAGCCTTAAGCTCCTCTAAAGTCACACCTTCTCTTGCCGCTTTAATCAAAACATTTCTAAACGTTGATTTCATTCTTGAAACGTTTGCACCCGGTCTTAATGTGTTAAAGAACATCAAAAGCCCCTCTTGTGCTGGAGTGTAGTTCCAAGAGCTTGCACTTAAGTTATACTTTTTTTCATCAACAAGCTTTTTATGAAGTCTACTTGATGTGCCTCCAGCTAAGATTGTAGTTAACAAATCTAGAGCGTAAGCATCGTCTTCTAAAATCGAAGCTCCAGGCAAAGAAGCTGCCACAATTCTAGATTGAACAGGCTTTTTAATTTTGATGTTTCGCCCACCTTTTCCAAAAATCTTTGATCCGTTTTTTCTTCTTAAAATACTCTTTGGCTTGTGATCACCAAAATACTTCTTAATCCACTTTTTAGCTTTCGATTTTTTAAAGTCTCCAACAATAACTAAGACAGCATTGTTTGGAGCGTAGTACTGATCATAAAAATTTTGAAAATCACTGACACTTGAATTTTCTAAATGCTTCATTGATCCGATAACAGACCATCTATAAGAGCTTTGAGCATATGCGTTTGAAAACAAACTTTCTAAGGCCAACCCAAAAGGACTGTTTTCAACTCTCATTCTTCGCTCTTCTTTTACAACCTCACGCTCTCTTTTAATCTTATCTTCAGTTAAATTAAGGTTAACCATTCTGTCAGCCTCTAGCTTTAAAACTTCTTCTAAAGTCCCTGCTGGCATTTCAACATAGTAGCCTGTGTTGTCACGATTTGTGAATGCATTGTTGTTTCCACCATTGTTTTCAATAGCGTCATCATAAACACCTTCTTTATTTTTATGGGTTCCTTTAAACATTAAGTGCTCAAAGAAATGAGCCAATCCTGTTCTACCTGGATCTTCATCACCAGAACCCACATCATACCAAAGGTGTAGTGAGTAAATAGGAAGTCTACTGTCTTGATGCAGTAATACTGTCATACCATTTTTAAGCTTATACTTTTCTACTGAAAACTCTTTAAGTTGAGCTCCTGCAACAAAAGAGAAAAATACTGAACACAAGATCAAGCCTTGAACTAACTTCATTTCTACCCCGCTATTTTAATAGAACCTAAAACATTATAGATTAAAACGTTAAGGTAGCAGATCTTAAAGGAATTTTAAATTTTAGAGGACTAATTCACCCATACTGGGCCAGCCCTTAGTCTGTGAACACTTATTGCAGTCATATCCTCTTTACGAGAGGAAAATGATGAAAAAACTGAAATCCTATCAACAAGTAGACCATAACAACTTTGTTTTAGAGAGTAGCGATCCAAAACATCATAAGTTTTATAAGGATCAAAATCACTGCTGTTTTTGCGGACATGAGCTAGACATCAAGACTATCAAGACTACTGGACAAACTAAACTTAAAGAAGAAGCCCGCTGCCCTTCATGTAACGAGTTCACCATTAGAAAAAAACACGACATCCAGTAAAGGTTAAATTTTTTTGACAAGGAGTCAGCGTTTTGACTTTTTGACCATTCCCGTCATTAAAATGACTAAAGCCATACAGATTAAAACAGGCACTGCATACATAGCCTTTTCAATACCATAAACATCTGTAAGCCTCCCTACCCCCATGTGAGCGGTGACAACGAACATTGAAGATAGAGCAATCACTCTTGCAACTAAAACATCAAATCTCTCGGGCCACATATGAGACATCTCATCCATAACTACTGGAAACACAGGGCCCATAGAAGCACCCACAAGAGCAAAGAAATAAGTTGATACATTATATCCTAAAAACAAAAAGACTAGAGCACTCAACAAGCAGACTAAAAGAATTTTTAAAGCACTCACAGGTAGTTTTACAAAAAAGAATAAAAGCCTAATCATAAACATGGACAAAAAGAACAAGAATAAATGCTGTGAAGCTTCTGTAAAACTTAAACCAAAACCTTGAGTGAACACAACAAGCCTTGTTGAAAGAATAAGCTCTGAGGAGATATAAAAAGATAAAAACAACACCCAGATAAGAACCCAGAAATCAGAAAGTGGTGGTGGTTTTATTTTTTCAACATGAACCTCTTGCTTTTCTTCTGTTAAAAACATCAAAGAAAAAACAAACGGAACTGTTAAAACCAAAACTCCAATTAACAACCAGTTCCACGGAAGAACGCTTTTTAATTTTAATATTGTTAAAGGCGCTGTCATTGCCGCCAGCGCATAAAAGCAATGAAGAAGAGCAAAGAGCTGTCTTCTTAACTCTACTTTTTTAACCAGGCTTATTAAAATATTTTGACCTACTGCAACCCAGCCAAGACCTGTACCAAATAAAAAGGCTGTAACAAGAGCCCCCTGAAGTGTTGGCAAATAAGCCAACCCTAAAGGACTTAGCCCCATTGCCAAACCACCAAAAAGAAGAAGCTTCTTTAACCCAAACTTTTCTAAAACCAAACCTGCAACCGCTGAAGATAAAATTGCAACAAACGAAGCTACTGCAAAAAACAAAGCGCCTTTTGAAGAACTCTCCCCTGTCGCCTCTAAAAACAATGGAAAGAACGGCCCTCTTGCATTGTCCATCCACCCTAAAGCAAATAGAGACAAGCAAGCTACAAATACAGGGAAATAGTCAGATTTAGTGAGTTTATGCATAACGCCCATCTTTATATAAAAGACAGGCTTTAGCACACACTAATTTTGCTTTTTCACCATTCTTGCCCCACCCAAAAACTTAAGAAGTCGCCTACCTAAATTCGCAACCAAAATTTGCTTGAATTTTAAGCGGTTTAAGCACATAATCCGGCTATGAGGTTCATTAAGTACATACCCATTTTGTTCACCTTAAGCACCCACTCTGCATACAGTATAGTTGCCTGCACTAAATTTCTTAAGCCCCCAATCTCAACAAACATTCTACCTATAGCAGAGGCTTTTGCCCTTGATCCTAAAACTGGGACTGTGCTTATGGCTATCAGCTCCAAAGCAAATACGAAAGGGTTAAAGCTCGAAAAGCAACCACGCCTCCATACATTAGAGTCTCTAGAGGGAGTCTCTAAATCAACCTTCAGATCATTCAACGACCAACTAGAAAACACACCCAGTACTCTTCTGTGGGCGAATGCCTCTAGAGAGATCCCCGCCTTAAAAGCCTTCACAAATAAAATACTACCCCTCTTAAGAAGTCCCTCAAATAATGAATCCCTCCTAGAGGTCAACTGCCACTGGACAACAGCTGTTTTAAATCGGGTCAATACAGGCCCTGCCCTGTTCACCAATAAGGATAGCATCCTACAAAGAGATCTTAATTCCTACCTTAGTGAAAGGTGGACTGAATCACAAAAGGATGACCCCGAATCCACAATTGGCCTTGTCTATTCACTTAACGAGTGGACTGGAGAACCTATCTTACTCCACTCATTCTCTATATTAGCTTCTACAGGCTGGGTGATTCATAAGTATGGATTTGGCGAAGAGCCTTTTGCTGTAGACAGGCACTCCGATGCCATAAAGATTTTTCAAAATAAATACCCTAACTCGAAACTTATAACGAGATACCTTAAACCCTCCCCAAAACCAGGGAGCTCATTAAAATCTTGGTCTGAAATAGGCCAACAAGTAAGGTCTCAGAATTTATCACAAGTTGAGGCCCTGTCTCCACTTAAGAGGCCTTTTGACCCAAAGGTTGCATGGATAAACCCCTTCTCCTCAGCCCCCAGCTTCTTTAAAATGGATCAGAACCCTTATTACCGAACACGCTGGTATCTAGAAAATTCTCATCCTGAAAAAAACCTTACTTTCTACGCTCCATCAATCAAAGGCACGAAACTTTTTACCCTAAAGTTAAGTCCCCCCGCCTTTGCTCTAAAGAAAGATAAAACAAGGGCCTATAGTGACTTTGCATCCTTAAAAATTTCAGTCGACACATATGAAGAAGCTGCTAGAATTTTTGAATTTCTGACCGCCTTAAGGTTATTATACGCTATAGAGTTTGATAAAGAGCTATATAATGGAAGAAACCTTACCGCTACAATAATCAAACCACCTAGCACATTCTCTACCCCTTCAGGAGATTTCATAGGTACTGTCAGAATGATCAATGGCACGCTGGAACTCAAAATAAAACCCAATAAAGACAGCGTCTACTTTGATGAAAACGCTCCCTTTGATGCGCAACCTCTAATTGAAACTCTAATAGCTTTGACTAGGTACGCTAGCTTACAGCTTTTAAATTCAAATTAAAAGAAGAGGGCCCGTACACCTTCTTCTTTAACTCTAAGACCCTACCCATCATGATCAGCATGGTAGATATATAAAAGGGAGCCGTTCTTAACCTTATTAATATACCAATTTGTATTTGCTCTTGAAACTGCAGGGCAGCCATAGCTACGCCCCATTGTTGACCTATTTGGACTTACATAATCAGCACCGTGGATAACAACATATCTTTTTCTAACATTGCTATTTCTACTCTCTAAGCCATCAAGCTTTAAAGAGTAACCGTTTTTACCACTTTGGTAAGTTGTGTCTGTTAACATAAAACCTAGTGATGACTGAAGTGAGTTACTAGTGTTTGAAAACTCCGTAGCAACCCCGTCATAGTCTTTATCTGAGTTCTTGCCGTGTGCAACATGTATAGCACTTACATGCCCATTATCTGTATCAATCACATATAGTCTTCTTTTCCCTGAGTGCTTTGTAATGTCAAAAACAGAGATCACTTTTTTGTTTCTAATGATTCCCACATTGTCATCATAGAATCTAAGAGCGTTGTCTAATGCTGTTTCTGAAATGTCAGAGTTCATTAAAACTTTATCTCGTAAGGTCATAGTTTTAGGGTCTTCAGGCTTCTCAGGCTCTACAACAACCTCTTCTTCCTCAGAGTCATCAATAACAACTTCATCTTCTTCTGCATCTTGTTGATTCTCTTTCCCATCTTCAACAGGAACCTGTTTTAAAGCCAAGCTACCAGAATCAAAACTTGCATCTCCACAAGCTGTAAGTGTTGCCATAATCGAAAGAAATACTAATGCTTTTTTAAAACTCATAACCACCGCCTTAAATTTCTTTCGACGTTGGTCCTGCTGGTATTTAGTCTGTATTCTGCTTTTTATCACCTCTAATACAAACTGCACCCTTTAGAGCATCACAACGCTCTTCATAGTATTTTTTTTGTTTAAACTTTGATCGCTCTGTGCCCGAAGATCAGAACAAATGTTTTATATTGCAGGTATTGTATTTATTTGAGATTTTAAACCCTCATGCAAGAGAAAAAAGAAAACCCCCTTATAAATCTATTCGCCAATATCTTAATTCCAGTGATGGTTTTAAACAAGACCCACCTTTTCCCAGGGGAAGATAAAGCACTTCTTGCTCTTGCAGTCGCACTGATCTTTCCCCTTGGTTATGGCTTATGGGACTTAGTTCAAAACTCTAAAACAAATTATTTTTCAATACTTGGAGTTGCAAACACACTTATCACAGGCTTACTTGCGGTTTTTCAACTAGACGGCTTTTGGTTTGCCGTTAAAGAAGCGGCAATGCCCGCAATACTTGGTATTGGTGTTTATGTATCCTCCATGCAGGGCAAGCCCTTTTTTAAAACCTTTATTGGAATGAGTGGTCTTTTAAAAATGGACCTCATTGAAGAAAAGGCTGCCGAGGAAAATAACGCAGCTAAACTTCATGACTCCTATATCAAGGCAAACAATATGTTTGCTATCTCTTTTTTCCTAAGTGCTGTTTTAAACTTTGGTTTAGCCATTTATATCTTCTCCCCCGTTCCCCCTGAAACTTCACTAGAAGATAAAGCCATAATCTTAAATGGACAAATCTCTCAAATGACGTGGATTGGAATGGCGGCTATCGGACTACCTATGATGTTCTTTCTAGCTGCTACACTCTATCAGCTGTTTAAAAACCTGCAAAAGCACACAGGCCTCACACAAGAAGAGATGATCAATCAGTAGGTTTATTTTTAGGCTCTAGCACTTGAATATCATACTCTAAGTTTTGTTCTTTCCAGCCTACTTTGCTTTTTTTACGCTTTATTTTAGCATACTTATTGGCTTGAGAAATCTTACGGCTTTTAAACTTTTCTTTTTTAGCTAGATCTTTATCAAAAAGCTTCTCTCTTTTCTTTCTAGCATTCAAAATTTTAACACGTTTTTTAGTATACGCTTTTGCTCTTTTTTCTTTAACCTTAATAGTTTTTTTCCTAATACGGGTACGAGCCCTTGCCCCCCGCTCTCTTTGAACTTTAAGAGCTTCTTTTTTTTGCTTCTGCTTATAAAAGTCAGGGTTTATCGCAAAGGTTGTCTGCGCAAAAGAAAGACATAATAGTGCTTTTATTAAAAAAATAAGAGTTCTAACCATAGCCTATACTACATCATACCTTGTTTTGACTCCAAGCTAATGATAATTTTGATCCACTTTTGTCCATATTAAAGGAGCTTATATGCTTGAAATCTTACTGGGATTAGCTGTCTTTTTAGCCAAGGCCGTCATTATTGTCGCTGCCATTATTATAGTAGCTGTTTTTATAACTAGCCTTGCTTTAAAAGGAAAGCTTTCAGAACAAAGCTTTAAGCTTACAAACCTTTCTAAGAAGCTAAAAAAAACAGCCTCTGAGCTTAGAAAAGAACTTAATAAGGATATGGCATCTGAGAAAGAGGCCAAAAGGCTTCTTAAAGCTGAGCAAAAGGCTGAAAAAAAGCTTAAGAGTTCAAAGCCTGAAAAAGAAAGAAAGCTCTTTGTGCTAGATTTTAATGGTGATGTTAAAGCCTCCTCAGCAGAAGCTCTAAGACAGTGTGTAACTCAAGTCATTACTCTTGCTGATGCCGAAAAAGATGAAGTGCTTATTAGACTTGAAAGCCCTGGAGGAATGGTGTCTGGGTATGGCTTAGCAGCATCTGAACTTTCTAGGCTTAGAAACGCTAATTTAGAACTTACTGTTGCCGTTGATAAGGTTGCAGCAAGTGGTGGCTACCTTATGTCTTGTGTGGCTTCAAAAATTATTGCAGCACCCTTTGCTGTTGTAGGATCCATTGGTGTTGTGGCCGGCATGCCAAACTTTAATAAGCTCTTAAAGAAGAATGATATTGATTATGATGTTTTAACAGCCGGTAAGTACAAAAGAACGCTTACAATGTTTGGAGAGAACACACCTGAAGGAAAAGAGAAGTTTGTAGATCAACTAGAGCAAATCCACGCTCTCTTTAAAAGGTTTGTGAACCAATACCGTCCAAGCCTTGATATGGAAAAAGTAGGCACTGGAGAGTACTGGTTTGGTGAAGACGCTATGAACCTTGGTTTAGTTGATGCCATCAAAACAAGTGAAGACTACCTTTTAGAGCTTAATAAAACTCATGAGATCTTTCACCTTGAATATGAAGAAAAGAAAAAACTCATAGAAAGACTTATGCAGTCAGCAAGCGCTGCAGTTCATAAGTCCCCAATTGATTTTATTTAATATAGAATTTAATGACTCTTTAGAAGACTTAAAGACAGTCTTCTGACACAAATGCACTTTTAGCTGGAGATGAAAGTAAAACACAGCCATGTTCAGGCTTTTTCTCACCCAAACCTGCGTTAGTCATAAAACTAAAGCTGCCTTTAACAACTTCATCTTTTTCATTTAAAACTTCAAATGAAACGTCTTGGCTGTAAAACTCTTTATTTTCTTTAATATCTATAATCTTAGCGGACCCAGGCTTAACTCTTACTAAGCTTGCAGCTTGAGCCTCCGGCATTTTAACAGCATGTACATACTTCATCTTTAAGGATTCAAAACATGAAGACTTTGTGCTTCTCCATCTCAAACCTGCAAGTTCTAACTTTAAAATTTCATCTGCTAAAGAAGCGTAGTCCTTAGGGCATGTTTTAACTGTCTTATCTATTTTTGTTCGATAAACTTCAAATGACTGATCAGCCCCTTGAGCCACAGAAAAACTCAAAACACCTGAAAGAAGAATAATACTTTTTTTCATAACACTATTCATCCTACACCCCACACTGCTCTGAGCACTCACTGCCCGCTGATTTTGGACACTGTCCTTCTGGGTAGCTGCACGCAGCACTTGCTGAATTATGTCTTAACTGCCTTACTCCAGAGTGCTCAATGTACTTGGTTGAAGGACCTGAAGTGCGCCCCCCCCTTTGTTTTTTACAAAGTGTTCTAGCCATTGCCACAATAGACCCTAAAGGAAAAGCATTTAAACCAAAACCATCCCCGTAACGAAGACTTGAGTATGCTCTTGCTGTTGTTTGAACAGGCCCCATCTCTCTACTACTTGAGCTTTGCCCAAAGGAAAAATTTAAATCATTTGAGTTAATGTTATCACAGCCGCCCTCTCTTATAGCCGCATCAATTCCAAAGGGGTCAACTCCAACTTGAGTAATTACAAATGAATGTGTTTCTACAACAAAAATATCTCCTGAAGCAATTGGATTAGCTGCAGATACAGTTGGTGTTCTTAGGCAGCGATTATTTGACAAAGTTCTTGTTGAGAGCAGGCTTCCACCCATTCTAATACCTTGACCATCAATTGTTTGATCTGGATGCAACTTCTTACAAGAGGCAATAGCACTGGCACCAATCAGCTCTGCACAGTCTAGTGTGATTGCCGGTTGAGAGTTTTCCTCAAGTCCACATCTAAACGCTCTTTGTACTGTTGTTAAACTGTTTAAGTAGTTACTGGATCCACAAGAAAAAGAGTTAAAGTCTCCGTTAACCATTCTACCTGCAGCACCATTTCCAAAAATTTTATGAACTTGAGAAGGTCTCACCTGCTGCCCGTTCACATCAACTGTATTTGTACAAGTTCTTGCACCTCTTGCAGCAGCAGCATAAGGCCCCATAGGATTTCTGTTGGGGTTTACAGCCCTAATATTATCAAATCCTGCATCTATTGTTGAAGGTGATATTCCAGGAATAAGCCTGTCACCAGCACCTGCAGGCTCTCCAGGTTTTAACAATGCATATCTTTTATGGTTTCCCTGGCTATCAATACTTATACTGTTAAGAGATTCTGCTGCAGCACATGTACCATAAAGATTTGTAAGTGTTCTTTGCATACCAACACCAAGGCCTTCAGCTGCAGGCATTCTTGCTAAAGCTGGTGATCTAAAATTATTAGTTCCACAAGTTCCTGTTGTACAATGCTCAACACGGCCTTCAGTTTGCGCGGCACTATTACGCCCCCTAGACTCTGACCTGGGCTTAAAGATCCCCCAGTTGGCAGCTTCTGCAGAAAACGAAAATATCATGAATAAAATAAACGTACACTTCACAGAAATAAGTATATCTCAAAATTAGATTGTGTCATTTAGATCCAGGCTTTTGTATCAAAACAAGACGAAAAGCGTTTCATGCTGAAACGTATCCAGCTCTTTAGTCTAGTCCTCTTGTTTTAACAGCCTTATCCCCGTAGCCCCTNNTTCTTTCTGACAACTTAACATCATCAGCTACCACTTTGCATTTTAACTCTGAAGCATCCAGCCCACAGTTTAAATCCACATTAGATAAATCCCAGTGTTTAAAATCTACATCTGAAGTTTTTAGCATAAACTGCAAGCTCCCAGAAGACTCTTCATGAGTGCTTGATCCATCATCTAAAAAGACAGCTTTTTTAACCTGCCCCTCTCCAAGTATTTCTATATCGTTTTTAATTTTTACTTTAAACAACCCCTCTGAAATATCTGAGTTTAATTTAAAATGAGGGATGTCAAATTTTGTATGAAGCGTTTTATCACCATAACTATAATCTAGACGGATAAACCCTTCAAAATCACCATCAATAAGTTCCACTTCGTCTAAAACAAAAAATAATTTCTCATCAACAATATACCCAAGCTTTCCTCTTGCATACTTTGCTTTTTGATAAGCAGCCTTTCCCATAGAGCGAAACAAAACACTAAAATCTTTTGTCTCAAAATCTCCACTTAATGACTTTAGATCTTCTAAGGTTAAAAAAGCATTGAACTTTCCAAACTCCCCAAAAATACCTCTAGCTTTTTTCTTAGGGTTAATTGCAATGATGTCCTCTAAAGAAATCTCGCTCAGTTTAATCTCTGCTTTCTCAGACTGAACCCAGCCAGAACCCTTTACTTCCTCACCCCATAAAGCCTGAAAACCATCACCGCTAAGCTCTAGGTCGCCAAAGTCACCATGCGCCTTAAAGTCACTGATGTTAAACAGAGCCTTTTCTTTAAAAACTTTTAAATCAGCATCTAGATCAATCCATGTTTTTCTTAAATTAAGACCTGCTAAACTAAACTCTTTAAATCTTGAAACTATGCTTAAAGGAAAGTCTTTAAACACAACTTTAAAATTGGCTAGTTCCTTCTGCTCTAACGCCTCTCCGGCTCTTAACACACTCCCGTTAAGGTTAAGACGCCCCTCTTTTTCTTTTAACTTTAACTTCATTTTTACAAGCTCTTTTGAAACTTGAAAGTCCCCTGTAGTGTCTGTAACACCTTCAGGAAACACCAGCCTTGAACTCCACTCTCCACCAGCGATAAGCTCTCCTGTACCCAAAAGAACCTTAAAACGGTCAACAACAAAGTCTTTATCATCATCAATCTGAAAACTTACATCGTATACTAAAAGACCTAAAAATCTCAGCTCATCAGAACTGTTCTTAACCACTGAAAGATCTACCTCTGACACCTTCTTAAGTGCTTTAACGACTACTTTTTCAACTGACTTTTTCAAAGCCTTCTTCTTAGGAGTTTTCTTAGTCGCAACTTCAGAACTACATGTATTTAAGACTTTAAAATCTCCAGAACTAAGCCTGACTAAACCAAGCTCTACTTCCTTATT
Source organism: Bdellovibrionales bacterium (assembly GCA_050633065.1). Classification (GTDB taxonomy): domain Bacteria; phylum Bdellovibrionota; class Bdellovibrionia; order Bdellovibrionales; family UBA1609; genus JALZUR01. Next base: position 41,592 of record JBOEFV010000028.1, on the reverse strand, counting down.
AATAGCTTTTCTTAAATGAACAGGAAGAACAACCGTTTCAAAAACACCTTGATAGTCTTTACAACCTTTTTTAAAGCTTACTTGAAGATTTTTAATCCTCACCCCAATAGGATAAGAAAATGAACCTAAAACGGTGATCTGTGCTTTTTCAAATTCAATTTCAAGATCTTCTTTTGCAACCCCATCAATTTCAAAGCTAGAAATAGATGACCTCACTAGGCTACTTACCTTTTTTGCTGAAAATACAAACTGTATTCCTACAACTAAAAAAATAATCATAACCACAAAAAACAAAATACCTGTTGCCAGGTATCTTACTTGAGATGAGGAATTTTCCTGATTAGAAATTGTATACTCCTAAGTCTTATTTAAACTGAAATTTAGTAACTTCGTATTCCTTGTCACCCTTAGGAGAGCTGAATTCAACAATGTCACTTTTCTTCTTACCAATAAGAGCTCTACCCAAAGGTGAAAATACTGAGATCAGACCTAGTTTCACATCAGCTTCATCTACACCAACAAGTTTATAAGTTAACTCAGTATCAGTATCTAAATCTAGTAGGTAAACAGTCGCTCCAAAAACAATTTTATCTGACTTGATATCTTTAGGATCAATAACTTCAGCCACAGCAAGCTTTGCTTGAATCTCACCAATTCTTGCCTCAATAAAACCTTGTCTCTCTTTAGCAGCGTCGTAGTCTGCGTTCTCACTTAAATCACCATGGCCTCTAGCAACTTCAATAGCTTTGATTACAGCAGGTCTTTGTACCTGAAGAAGGTCTTTAAGTTCTTCATCAAGCCTTGCCTTACCTTCAATCGTCATTGGATGTTTTTCCATATTATTTCTCCTGCACTACCAATTTTTAAAACCCTATCTTATATTAAAGTAGCACAAAAGTTACAAACAATTTTAGATTAGGGACCAGAATAATGCTTAAAAAACCTACTTTCTCTCTCAAAAAAAAGCTAGATGCTCCTCATGTCGGCTCCCCTGAGTTCTTAGATCTAAACAGCACAGAACTTGGGCAGTGGATTGTGCTCTCCTCAGCAGAAGACTTCACCAATGGTCTAGATGCTCTAAAAAGTCACCCCCAGTTTGAAGACTCACTAAAAGACCTTCCTGAGGCCACACTAAAAGAAGTTTTAAAAAGGCTTAATGAAGATGAGCTTATAAACATCTTAAATCAAACTGACTTAGATGATACGACTTATTTTTTAGAAACTCTTGGTGAAGAGTTTACTGAAACAATTGTCCCTAAACTTAAACGACAAAGAAAACTCAAACAGTACCTGAATTACCCTAAAGACTCTTGCGGTCGTTCAATGCAGACTGAGTTCTTTACTCTGCCAATTGATATCACTGCAAAAGAGGCGCTAAAGCTTATTCAAGAAAAAGCTGGTGAGTCACCAATTTATTACCTTTACTGTTTAACCACGACAAACAAACTCATTGGCGTTGTTTCACTAAGACAGCTTGCCACTTCTGCTAATCAAACCCCGCTTGATGATCTTGTTAACCGTGAAGTTTTAAGCGTAACCACAACTGAAGACATCACTGAAGCTATTGAAATCGTAAAACGAGAAAACTTTGTTGCACTTCCTGTTGTTGATGAGACCAAAAGAATTTCAGGAATCATCTTAGTTGATGACTTAATTGATGAAATGGAAGATCAGGCAACTGCAGATATTTATGCGCAAGCCGGCTTACAACAAATGGACTCTGTAACAATGAAGGCAAGGCTTTCATATTTAAACAGAGTTCCCTGGCTACTTTTTAATTTACTTCTGGCCTGGGTTGCAAGTTTTGTAATTAGTTTTTTTGAGGCAACCCTTGCTGAGTTTACTCTACTCGCTATCCTTATGCCAATTTCAGCTGCCCTTGGTGGAAACACTGCCGTGCAAACACTAACAATTGTCACTAGAGGCTTAGCAACTGGAGATTTTAATTATATCACCTACTCTAAAGCTATTTTAAAAGAAATTTCTGTTGGAGTTTCACTAGGTATAACCACAGGTTTTACTGCAGCACTTATGGTTTACCTATGGAAAGGCACTTACGTTATTGGAGCCGTGTTAGGAATCTCCATGATCATCAACTCTTTCGTTGCTGCAACACTTGGAGCCTCTATCCCTATTATTCTTAAAAACTTAGGAAAAGACCCTGCTGTAAGTAGCGGAGTTTTTGTAATCACAATTACAGATATCTTTTCTTTCTTCTCATTTTTAAGCTTAGCGACAATAGGCCTTAAGATGTTTGGGTACTAAAGTAGTCTTATCTCTTACTGGGGGAAGCTGCAAATAAAGGTAGCACCCTCACCTTTTTGATATGGCAAAAGCTTAACATCACCCTCATGTAACCCCATGATGTGCTTCACTATTGAAAGCCCTATACCTGATCCACCACTTTTTCTAGATCTACTTTTATCAACTCTATAAAATCTTTCAAAAATTCTATCATGCTCAGCTTCAGGAACACCTAAGCCCCAGTCTTTTACTTGAACACAGAGATCTGCGTTTTCAGATACATACCACTTAATTTCAACTTTTGTATCATCAGGAGTGTAAATAAGGGCGTTTCTTAAAAGGTTAGTTAAAACCTGTTTAACTTTACTTCCATCAAAGTACCCTTTCTCAGCTTCAAAAGTACTCTCTATTAAGTTCTTCTTAGGATTACTAAGTCCCATCAAAACTTCTTCAGTCATCTCTTTTAAATCAAATTCTCCAGCCTCAAAAGTCTCAGCATCATCTTCAAGCTTTGAAAGGTCCAATAAGTCTTCTGCCAAGTTAACCAGCCTGTCTGAATTTAACTTTAAAGAGTCCATGATTTGATCTTTTGTTTCTTGATCCTCTACTTTGTTAAGAAGACTCACTGATGTGGACACTGCAGCAATAGGAGTTCTTAATTCATGGGAAGCGTTTGCCACAAAATCCATTCTTTTTTGATCAAGCTCTACTTTTACAGTTTCATCATTAAAAGACACAACTAGTCCATAAATTGAATTGTCTAAACCCCTTCTTAAAGGCGACATTGAAACTGAAAAGATTTTTTGACGCTCTCCTATAGCAAAGGCAATCATTTTTTTATCAAAGTCACTGGTCTCAATTGCTTTTTCAAGAAGATCTATAATTTTTTTCTCCCTAACAACCTCATGTACTTTTCTAGCACCGTCTCCATCAATCAAGTCTAAGCTGTCATCATCAATTTCAAACAAAACAGCAAAAGCTGAGTTTAAAAACGCAACCTCTAAACGTGTGTTAACTGAAATAATAGGACTGTCCAAAGAGTTCATTACAGCAGTGAGCTCCGTTGTTTCACGAAGAAGCGCTTTTGTTCTTCTACGAAGCTTTCTTTCAACTTTTTGAACAAGCTCTCCTAACTCACCCCACTCTGCATACTTAAAATTTTGCAAAACCCCTTCTTCCACAACTCTGATGTTCTCAGTTTTAGGCTGATTCAAAAGAAGCTTTAAATACTTAATAGCTCCGTTTAGCGGAAGGATTGCGTATAATGAGACAAGACAGAAACAAATCACCGCAAAAACAAAAGAAACTACTAAGTAGTTCGCGTCTGATATTGAAGCCCCCATAAAATCCAAAAGGACATTAAACAGGAGGTGTAAGCCTACACAGATAAATATAAAAAGGGCGGTCATGCCACCCAAGAGTTTAAACGGAAAATTATTCATTTACTTTCTTTCTTGTCTACTCAGGCTGGTTGATTCTGTAACCAACACCTCTAATAGTTTCTATACATGCTGAATAGTGCTTAAGCTTTTTTCTAAGTCCAAACACATGAGTGTCAATCGTTCTGCCCGTCACGTTCACTTCAATACCCTGAACTTTAGAAATAAGGTCTTCTCTTGTAAGAACACAACCTTGCTCTTCCATTAAACTTCTTAACAATAAGAACTCAGACCTTGTTAAGCTTAGCTTTTCACCACCAAGGCTCACTTCAAAACCTTTTACATCAAGCTTTAAATCTACAAGCTCTAAAAGACCTGTGCTCTCCTCAGACCCACCGCCGTCTCTGTTTAGATCAGCCCTTCTTGTTACAGCATTAATTCTTGCAACCAAAATAGACTCATTAAATGGTTTAGTTAAGTAGTCATCAGCGCCAAACTCTAATGCCTGGATAATATTTCCCGGAGATGTTAAGGCTGTTACAAAAATTACAGGCATTTTACTATACGCCTCACCAGAGTTTCTAAGCCATTTCAGTATATCAATACCGCTTTCTTCTGGAAGCATCCAATCAAGTAAAATCACATCAAAAGCTTCTTGAGCTAGTGACTCTCTTGCCTCCTGGCCATTTGAGGCTATTTGAACCTTAAACCCATAAGATTTAAGCTGAATGCTCACCAAGTGAGCTAAGCTGGTTTCATCTTCAACTAATAGAATTTTGCGTTGTACCATGTGCATATAAAACAACCTATAAAGGCTTACTTCAAGTTATTTTTCTGTTAGGCAGAGCTTAGAAAATACAATAAGGACCTAAATGACCAAATTAAGTGTAAACATCAATAAGCTTGCAACGCTCAGAAATGCTCGAGGGGGCAACAACCCAAACCTCACCTCCTGGGTTAAAAAGATTGAAGACTTAGGGGCTGAAGGAATCACCGTTCACCCCCGCCCTGATGAAAGACACATCAAGAAACAAGATGTTTTTGACATAAAGCCTCTAGTTCAAACTGAATTCAATATTGAAGGCTACCCAAGTGATGACTTCATTAACCTCATAAAAGAAGTTAAGCCTGAACAGTGCACACTGGTTCCAGACCCACCTGATGCTCTCACCTCAAATGCCGGCTGGGATGTTAAAACTCAAATTGACCTACTCACATCTTCTTTAAAAGCACTCTCNNNTTTAGAGAATGCAAAAACACTTAAAGACCTTGGAGCACACAGGGCTGAGATCTACACTGAGGAGTTTGCCCACAACCATACAAATGAAGAAGTTTTAAAAAAATACAGAACATGTGCTGATCAACTTTTAGGAGCCGGTTTAGAGCTTAACGCCGGTCATGATCTAGATCTAAATAATTTAAAAAGTTTAACAAGCCTTATTCCTGAAATAAAAGAGGTCTCTATAGGGCATGCACTCGTTTGTGAAAGTCTTGAGTTTGGAGTAAAAGATGTGATCACAAAATACCTTAGTATTTTAAAAGCCTAGCTTTAAAAACAAAAAAGCCCGCTTAAAGCAGGCTTTTAAATTGAAATACTTATCGTGTATTTTATTCTTCTAAAGTTCTCTTCATAGTTTCTAACTGAAACTGAAGCTCTTTTAGTCTGTCTTTATACTCCTCAGCTTTTTCCTCTGCAAGAGTTACGTTGTAAGCCGCAAGTTCTGTTCTATAGGTAGTCAACTCTGTTCTATACGCTTCTTCAGCTTGTAAAGTTGCAGCGTACTCAGCGTCTGACTGCTCATCAACAGGCTTTAAAGCCTCTGGAGGAACTGGAGCCGCCTGACTAGACTCAAAGTCTGTCATTGACAACAACGGTAGCTCTGACTTTGCAAAGTTTCCACCTCTTACAGGAACATCAATTTCAATAACACCTCTTTCAGAAACGTCATCATTATTAATAGCTCCATTAATAACAGATCCTAGATTCATTAATTCTGAAGCATCAGTCGTAACTCTTCCCTCACCAACTTCAAAGATCGACTTCACTTTTAAAGATAAGGTGATAAACTGAATCGTTTCTTCTTTTGAAAGAGCATCTTTTTCATCAGTTAAAGCAGCTCTCTCATTTAAAAGTTCTTGTTTCTTCACAGGATCAACTTCTAAAGTAACTCTACCCCAGAAATCTTTTCCCCAAACTGTTGGCAAGTAAGGAGCTGTTGAATCTGAACCCAACATTGTTTCCAACTCAATTTTTCTAATAGACGCTTCAATAGAGCTTGTGATTTTGTCTTCTAAAGAAACACCATCCTTATCGATTCCTGAAAGCATTCCTTTTGACTTTAAAAAGCTCAAACACTTAGAGTCAATAATGCTACATCCATTGGCACTGTCTCCAAAAATGTTTTTTGATAAATCTGTTAAATCAACTTCAGCAAGCTCTGCAAGGTTGATTCTTTTAGGATCAACATTACTTTTACTCACCAAGCTAACTTTTGAGTTTGAACCATAACCTTTTGATCCAAAAATAGCTATTTCAGCACTCACTTCAACATCAACGACAGGTCTTACTGATACCCAGAAGTTTGCGCCTTCAACACCATCAGCCTTAGCATAAGTGTCACCTATTGCTTTATTGATAGCCTCTTCAATTCCAACAATTGTTTCAATGTTTGCATCCATTAAAAATGCATCTCTTACATTTACAGAGTCACTTCCTTGAACATCTTCAATGTACCATCTTCCATCTTGAAGTCTTACTTCTTTCTCAGGACCACTGCTAATAATTCCACTGTCTTTACTGCTGTTTTTAGCAACTTTACGTGCGTCAGCTTCTGAAAGAACCTCTGTTGTATCAGCTGTTAATGGGTTCATCATGTTATGCTTTCCATACTTATTTGAAGACGTCTTCTTAAGAATATCTGCACGGATTTTTTCTAAAACACTGTAGTCACCTGTACCCACAACTGAAATCATAAATGGGTAGTTCTTGCCAGCTTCCAGACCTTCAAAAATCTTCTCTTTTCCACTTTCTAAGAAAAGCTTTCTTGCTGCCTCTACTTGGTTTGCAAACTTTGCTCGCTCTTCAGCTAAAGTTTGTTCAGCACTTTCTATAGCAATTTTTTGCTGTGCAAGCTCTGAAGAAAACAAAGCAAGTCTAGCCTCTTCTGCTTCTAATTCTTTACGATCTGAGACTAAAGCAGCCTCAACAGCTTCAAGTCTAGTAAGCTCTTTTTCAGCAGTTTCAACTTTTGCTGCAGCATCCACTAAAGCTTTCTCAGCTTCTTCTTGAGCTGCACTTACAATTGCAGCACCTTGAGCTCTTGCAGAAGACCTAATTCTGTTAGCATCAGCATTTGCTTGAAGCACAACAGCCTTTTGTTTTTCAATTTCTGCTTGAAGACCTCTCTCCGCCTCCGCAATTTCAATTTTCTTTACCTCTAATTTACTTTGCTCAGCAGCAACTAATCTTTCAAGGTTTGCTCTGTTAGCACTTAAAGCCCTCAGTTCCTCTGATAACTTTTCAATTTGCACATCTAAAGCTTTAATTTGTAATAAGCGATCTGCTCTATCATCAGCCCATTTTGTTTGCTGAGCCTCTAAGTTTGCAGCCTCTAAAATTAAAGCCGCCTCTTCTTTTTCTAACTGAGCAATTCTTGCCTCGTAATCTTTAATAACACTTACCGATTGTGCATTTGCAGCCTCAGCCTCAGCAATTTGCTTATTAAGCTTCTTTTTTTCACCCTTATTAGAGTTACACCCTAAAAAACTTATCAAAGCCAGTGATACAGCAATCCTTTTAAAAGCGTCATTTCGTTTCATTACGTTCTCCTTAATCTGAACTATTAAATTTTATTTTACCAAGACTCTAGAGCAGTAATTATGCCAACCCTCAAATCCAAACTAATGCCCAAGCGCCCTAAATTCATTTTCTTAAGGGGCTTTTTACGTCAACGCCTGACAATTTTTGCCCTGCCTTACTCCAAAATCCTCTTTCTTATTATATAGATGTTAGTTTTCTTCTTTTATATTTGGATCAATATCTGTGTTGTATTCATAGGTATACATACCAATAGACACCATAACACCATCTAAAGCACATGGCCCAGCAAAGACTTCCATTATACTAATCTTATATTTTTCGACCTCAATTTCACCCTCAGCCTCACTCTTAACTTCACACTCTTTTACCATTTTATATTCAGCGTAAGTGCCTCTTTCACCCTTATCTATATCCTTACACCAATCTAAATTTTCCATCTCAAAGTATGCAGCCACAGCAGCCTCAGCTTTTTCAACTGTTGAATACCCTTTTGAGCACCTCGCCTCTCCATAAGAACTCACCGTAAGACTCAACAAAAAACCTAGAATTAATAACTTCATAACACTCTCCAAAGCTTAAAAAAAAAGCCGGCCTGTTACAGCGCGGCTTAAAGGGGGGAATAAACAAGATTGCTCCTGTCTATACTTACTTGAACAAAGGGGGGGGAGTCCAAGTAAGCACCACCTATATAGCAAAGGACTTGCCAAGTTTTAGGGCTAATTTGGTGAGGTTTTAGCTCAATTTTAGATATTTTTAACAATTTTTGTCTTTTTAGGGTGACAAAAATGGGGTTTTTTTTAACTCTATTTTTAAATACACCTCTTTAGCTATTGGAGCCTCTATGATCTGGTCTAGACGAAACTTTTTAAAATTTATAGGCGCCACTTCAGCCCTATCTACAGTTCCAGGCTGTTCTCAGCTTAGAAAAGAAGAGCGACCACAAATACCCGGCCTTGCTCTTAGCACAGCAAACGACAAAGTCTCCTTAGCCGAAGGCTTATCATATGAGGTTCTTATTAAAGAAGGCGACAGAATGGCTATGTATTATATGGGTGTCTCAGCTAACATCATGTCATTAGGTGGGATTGCTATTGCTATTGGAGCTATGGTGGATGCCTCCATTGTTGTTGTTGAGAATTGTCATAAAAAATTAGAAGAATGGACTAAATCAAAGAAAGACAAAAGCATTACCGATGTAATCATTGAGGCTATCAAAGAAGTTGGACCAGCTAGCTTCTATTCGCTTTTAGTTATTGCTGTGTCTTTCTTGCCGATATTTGTTTTAGAAGCGCAAGAAGGAAGACTTTTTAAGCCCCTTGCTTACACAAAGACATTAGCGATGCTTGTAGCTGCTGTGTTATCAATAACTTTTGTTCCAGCACTTATTATATTAATTAACCAAGTAAAAACATTTAAAGGTACAAGTCTTCTTTCAAAGATTTTAAATACTATATTTAGTAAGAATTTTCGACATGAAGAGCAGCACCCTATAAGTAAGTTTTTATTTAAAGTCTATGGTCCCGCTGTAGATTTTGTCGTAAATCATAGGATTAAGGTTGTGATTACAGCTGTTGTTGTAGTTTTACTCACTATTCCGGCATACCTGAAACTAGGGTCTGAGTTTATGCCTCCTCTGAATGAGGGGACGATTTTATACATGCCGACTACGATGCCTGGTCTCTCAGTTACTGAGGCTCAAAAATTACTACAGCAACAAGGACAAATACTAAAGTCCTTTCCAGAAGTTAAAACCGTTCATGGAAAAGCTGGACGTGCAAATACGGCCACTGATCCAGCACCATTAACAATGATGGAAACAGTTATTGTTCTTAAAGATCAAGAAAAATGGCGTCCAGGAATGACATGGGAAAATCTTGTTAAAGAAATGAATGAGAAGATGAGCATCCCAGGCTTAACAAATGCTTGGACAAGTCCCATTAAAGGCCGCATTGATATGCTCACCACTGGGATTAGAACTCCTATTGGAATTAAAATATCTGGAGGAAACTTAAAAGAACTTGAACAGATTGGTGTTCATGTTGAGAAAATTCTAAAAAATGTTCCAAATACTCGCTCTGTATTTGCAGAAAGAGTCACTGGAGGCTTCTTCTTTGATTTTGTTTTTGATAGAGCTGCTTTAGCGAGGCATGGAATAAGCATTAAAGATGCTCATGACACTTTAGCGACTGCTATGGGTGGTAGAAACTTAACCACAACTGTTGAAGGTCGAGAGAGGTATTCTGTTAACCTAAGATATGCCCGAGCTTTTAGACAAAATAAAAAAGACATTGAAAAAATTCTCTTAGATTCACCAAAAGGCTATCAGCTCCCATTAAGTGATGTAGCTCGTATTGAAATTTCCAATGGCCCTGGAGTCATCAGAAATGATAACGGTCTTTTAGCATCTTATGTGTACGTTGATGTAGATACGACTGATATAGGTGGTTATGTAGCTAATGCTAAAAAATTAGTGTCTAAAGAAATAAAGCTTCCTCCAGGTTACTCACTAAACTGGAGTGGACAATTTGAGAGCATGACAAGAGTTAAAGACAAACTGACTGTGGTTTTACCTATTACTCTGTTGATGATTTTCTTTCTAATCTTTTTAAATACAAAATCAGGTATTAAGACTGCAATTGTTTTACTGTCTATTCCTTTCTCAGCTGTTGGAGCTGTATGGCTTCTCTACTTCCTTGGCTACAATATGAGTATAGCGGTTTGGGTAGGTCTTATTGCCTTACTAGGCATTGATGCTGAAATGGCAATCTTTATGCTTCTCTACTTAGATTTAGCCTATGAAAAGAAAAAAGCATCAACAGGAATAAACACTTTTAAAGACATAGCTGATTCTATCCATGAGGGAGCTGTAAAAAGGATCAGGCCTAAGATGATGACCGTAGTCACAACATTTATTGCGCTTTTACCAATAATGTTGGCAAGCACATCAAGTACAGGTGCAGATGTAATGAAGAGAATGGCTGCACCAATGGTCGGAGGAATATTCACTTCATTTTTATTAGAACTTTTAGTCTATCCAGCAATTTTTGCAATTTGGAAAGGCTATGAATTAAAGAAAGAGCAAAGACTAAACTAACAAATCCTTAAGGAGGAGAATATGAAAAAAAATATAATAGCATTCGGAGTACTTATCATGAGCACAGTAGCTTTTGCAGGTCATGGTGGAGAAATGGATCATTCTAAGCACAAACAAAAAATCGAAAAAGCAGTTAAAGTTGAAATAGGAAAAAAAGGGTTTAAGCCTCAGACACCGCTTCATTTTAAGCCGAATGAAAATATAGTTTTGAATATAACTAGAACAACAGAGAAAACCTGCATGACTGAGTTAAGACATCCCAAAACAGGAAAGTTAGTGAACCTTCCAATGAACAAAGAAGTAAGGTTTGACATCGGTTCGTACAAGAAACCAACTGAAATCAAACTTCTCTGTGGAATGAAAATGGAAGCCGGCGTTATTCATGTAGCAGGTAAATCCTCTTAAACTAAATATGTTGAAATTAAATTAATTAAGTTAGAATTGGAATACTTATGAGACCAGCAGTATTTTTTAGAAAATGGCACAAGTGGCTAGCGCTAGTAGTAGGTGTACAGCTTTTGTTTTGGACTCTCAGTGGTTTATTCATGAGTGCTGTCCCTATAGAAAATGTAAGGAGTGAACACTTATCTAAGAAACCGCCACTTCAGGTTTTAAGTCCAGGAGTTCCTTATGTGCCAATTAGTAAAGTGCTTAGACTCTTTGATGAGTCTTATAGTGTTCTAAGCTTAAAGCTGGATAGCTTAATAGGAGACCCAGTATATTATGTTGAAACTTCTAACGATCAATTTCATTTGGTAGATGCAGTAAGAGGAGAGGTAATCTCTCCTCTTACTAAGATTCGCGCTATTAAAATAGCAAAAGCTTATTACAACAAATCCACTGAGAACGTTACAGCCAACCTAGTTGAAAAGCCAATCTCTGAGTACAAAGGGAAATACCCTGTATGGCGAATTGATTTCAACAATATTGAGAACACAAGTTTCTATGTATCTCCTGAAACAGGAAATCTTAAAGCAAAGAGAGGCATCTTGTGGAGAGTGTACGACTTCCTATGGATGTTACACATAATGGATTATCAAAATAGAAGTGATTTTAACAATTGGTTTTTAATTATTGCTGCTATTCTAGGCCTGGCGACAAGTGTCTCAGGGTTAGTTTTAATAAAATATAGTTTCAGAAAAAAAGATTTTAAATTTTTAAAAATTAAAGGAGCAAAATGAAAAACGCAGTTCTTTACAGAATGATTACAGATAAGCACATTTGTCCATATGGTATTAAGTCTTTGGATCTCTTAAAAAGACAAGGGTTTAAAGTTGAAGACAATCATCTTAAAGGTCGTGATGAAACAGATGAGTTTAAAAAAAAGCATGATGTCAAAACGACACCTCAAACTTTTATTGATGACAAAAGAATAGGAGGATATGACGATTTGCTAAAGTATTTTGGCAAGGAGAAAAAGAACAAAGATAAAAAAACTTACACTCCAATAATAGTTGTTTTTGCAGTAACTTTTGGTTTAGCTCTGGCTGTTAGTTGGCTGATGAACAAAGAAATAATACCACTTCAGTTACTTGAGTTGTTTGTTGCTATTAGCATGAGTGTTCTTGCTATTTTAAAATTGCGTGATTTAGACAGCTTCTCTAATCAGTTTATAACTTATGACCTGTTAGGCATGAGGGTTGTTAGGTATGCTTATGTTTACCCATTCATAGAAGCCACAGCGGGTATCTTAATGGTCGCAAAACTGGGCTTACTTGTAGTTTCCCCATTAGCCTTTTTTATTGGAACTGTTGGAGCTGTATCAGTCTTTAAAGCTGTTTATATAGACAAAAGAGATTTGAAGTGCGCCTGTGTGGGTGGAGACAGTAATGTCCCCCTTGGATTTATCTCGCTTACTGAGAATCTAATGATGATGTTTATGGGTGTTTGGATGATAAAAGACTACCTAATCTAAAAAAAATGACTTTGTAACAAAAATTAAAAAAAGGAAAATTATGAGCAAAACGTTAAAAGCAATTATATTAATACTTACCTTTTCAAATATTGCCTTGGCCCACCAAAAGGCAACGCCAAAAGAAGTGAGCTTTTTTAATGGTGACAAATCTTTGCCCGGTAAAGTGGTTAAGAAGTTTCATATAGCATTGAAGAATAAAAACAAAAAAAAAGCCCTTAAACAATTAGATGAGTCTGTACTGATTTATGAAGGCGGTGGCGTGGAAAGAAGTGCTCAAGAATATGCCTCTCACCATCTTATGTCTGACATGGCTTTTATGTCTAAAATGAAAGTTAATTTAGTTGAGCATCAAGTTGAAGTATTTGATGATATTGCTGTTTCATCTTCCAGGTCTGAGATTGAAGGCGAATATAATGAAAAGAAAATCAAAAAGACAACTATGGAGACAATAGTCTTAAAGAAGCGTAAAAATAAATGGAAAATTATTAGAATTCACTGGTCATAAGTGGAAGAGCTATTTCCCTCGTTGACAAATTAAGCTCTTAAAACGATTTTTTAGTTTAAAGTAAATCACTCTTAATTTTGTGCTAGGTTTTGAAAAATGAGCTTTCGCATTTTTCAAAACTTTCACGCTAATCTCTTTAGGAGGCTGAATCTCTTTTGAATTTAAAAAGAGTTCATATTCTTTTTTTGTCTCATTATCCATCTCATAAGTCTAACTTAGTTATCTGCTGATTGTCCAATTACAAGATATACACTTTGCACACATTTAGAAGAGGGAGAATAAAAAAAAGTCTTGCGGAAGCGCCACAAAACTTTCTATGTTATTTTAATAAAAAAATTATTCGCTAATTAATTTCTCTTAGAATACCACTCATTTCTTTTTCAAAAGCGTTTGAGCCACATTCTTCTTTGTCAGAAAATGGCGCACATCCCTTAACACGACCCATGAGTCTTACGAATCTTTTACTTAAACTTTCTTTTCCACCACCACTGAGTCCCCTGTTAAAGCTTCTTATTTTGTCAGAAGTGTAAAACTGGATTTTATCTTGTTCGTAAGGTTGTTCATACAGTTTGAAATCTCCTTGAACAGTTTTTCTAGAAACAACTTTCTTAGGGGATCTTCCAGACCCCCAAATATCAGATGCTGTATGAATTGAAATTGAAGGGTTATGAAAAACTAAAGAGGCATCGGCTAATGTGTAAACGCCTCGGCTTCCGTAGAGATCCTCATAATACTCTAGAACATTATCATTGAGCTTAAGACCTTCCCCTTCACGCTTAGCTAGTCCTGTACTGCCAGTTAGATCATATTGAATATAGTACTTCACACCCATGATCTCTCTAGTTCCGTCAGCATCTATGTCATAAAGATCAAAGTCTCTTGAATCATTTCCAAACCAGTAAACATTTTTCACTAAAGCGTTTTGAACAGGCATAGTGTTTCTTAGTTCCCAAATATGACCACTCGGTAATCGAGCACAACCACTGGAAACACGGCCTCTTTTTACTGACCATAAAGCACTGTGGCCACTATTAATTTTTAAGACTTCCTTTGTTGATCTGTTCGGCCAAAGTCTTACTGCTGGGTTATGATAACCGTTACCTAAATCTTCATAATCCATCTTAGGAGCGAAGCCGTAGTATTGTTCTTTTCTAATGTGATCAACGTCACCTCTAGAGCCACCATCTAGAAACGCATTCACCCCAACAGTAGCATATAGGTTGATCCTGTTTCCATTGTCATCTCTTGTGCTGCCTTCATAAGAGCCCGTTGGGTAAATAGAGCTCAATTCTGTATAATTTAAAGTACAGCTGTCTAATGATAAACAGTTTAAAGCATCAACAAATTTCATAGTTGTTTTTTCTAAAACTTTAAAATCATATTTATCATCAGTTACAGACTTTAAAAGTTTTACCGCTTCAAAAACAAAGCCCTCTTCACTTAAAACAGAAGCTTTGTTTTTTAAGTTTTGCAGGCCCGCAGTCTCAGTATCTGTTAGGCTTCTGATTGTATTTACTCTAGCCCAAAGCATTAGATTTACTAAAGTCATTGCCTCTTGCTTACCGATTTCAGCATTAGCTGAAGAAAGAGCCTCATCTCTCCAAGCTAAAAGTTCTTTTGAAAGGTTTAAGTTGATGTCAAAAATTCTATGAGAATTAAACTTTTTAAGTTGCTCCAAACTTTTCTGATACAAAGCCTCTTTAGAATCTTGTCCGCTTTTAAAAGCACTTATAATAGATGGAACATCACTGTTGGCTACAACACTTGAAAAATACTCTACATGAGGTGTGAGGTCAGACTTTCTAGGAGAGATATTAATATATCCATGACTTGTCATTTTTGTATAGAAGTCACTTCTGGCCTGTAAGTCATAAACATAATCCATGACTGTTTTCTCATCTAAAATTATACTCACCCTTGTTTGATTTCCTCTAGATAACCTTATGTGAATTCTATTAGGCGCCTGCTGACGAGGGGCAAAACCCGTATAGAAGGTTGGGTAATAACCACTGATTGAATTAGAGCCCGCATCCCAACTAGTTCCCCATACCGGTAATTTTTCATTATATTCTTCAACAGTAATCACATCAGTTTGTGCGTGAACTACCACTGTAATACTTAGTGACAGAACAAAAGCTGTCAGAACCACCATCTTACTCATCAAAACCTCCGGTTTATATAATTAGTAGTAGTTAGCATATGCTTTATTTAAAAGCATCTTCTAGCTCTGTATTAAATAAATTACAATTTTGGAAGTTAACAGCAGTCTCAAGCTTTCGCACAAGTCTATAAGCCAAGGGCATTATCTTTAGTCTACGATTAGATTATAAGTACTTAGAATAGCTGGCATTTCGCAAGCTTCAAAGCTGGCCGTACTAGTCGCTAATAAGCAGTATTTTTTTGATAAAAGAAGGCTACAAGAGCAACTAATCACAAGGTTCGTCAGGCTCACATTCTGAAGGCGGCTCCTCAGGGTCGGGAAGCTCATCCTCTTCCTCTGTCTCAGGTTCTACATCATCAAACTCAAGAGCACCCAATCTTATCCATTCAAACATGGCCAGCTTTTCTCTAAAGTTCAAAGCTTCTTTCTTTAATGGCATTCCATCATCTTCAACACTTAAAAATAAGCTACTTGCTTCAGGATCTCCAGGCGTAATTAATGGTGGAAATACAGTGCTGTTAACAATACTATTATAGGATGATAAGTCTATGCCGTGAGGAGACCCTTCACCATCGTGGCAACTCAAACACTTACTAGCAATAACCGTTTGATACATACTATTAAATCTTGAGGAAGCTGCCTGCGACTGCTCAACTTTATCATCTGTTAATGATTCATGATTAGCACTACAACCAGTCAAAAAAATTATAAGTATGATACTAAAAAAATGCTTAAATTCTATCATCAGCCTTTGATGCAAACCATTTCTTCAGCGCCATCAGAATGTACCATTTCGCATTCATAAGAAAAACTGTCTTTATTTGAATTATAGTATAATTTAACTTTTATTACGCTGCCACTGACCCAAGCCTTCATACCATTGAATGCATTTATAACCTCGTCAGCCTCATCACTCTGAAAAGAGTCCACTGCTACAGTTGTTGCAGCTAAAACTAACTCCGATTTAGAACCGTGAGCCAAAGCAAAATTGAATGATAAAAGTATTATAGCAAATACCGCTGTTTTCATAAAGATCTCCTTTTTATTCAAACTTGTAACCAAGTCTAACCGGAGAATCTTTTCTGGTGAACAAAATGAACTGCATCTTCGTACATCCAGTACTTTTGTCCTGCTTTAAAAAAGGATGTCTTGTTTCCATTTAAAACAAGACATCCTCATCAGTTCATAAACACTGATTTACGCTTTAGTAAAGGCTACTAATCGACCGGATTCATATAAGAGTTAAATACAACTTTCTCTAATTCTACCAAGCTGTCATCTAAACCATAAAGCTGAAACAACCTTCTGTACATTAAAGCCTCTAGTACTGATTTCTTCCACCCATCAAAGCCTCCACGTTCAAAATTAACTCTTAATCCGTCAACTATATTTTTTTGAATTTCTAAATACTCTGTTGTATTAGCGTCCTTAGTCTGGAGTAATGTTAGAAACATATAAAGAAGTCTTCCATTCTTGAAGTCAGCACCTGAGTTTAAAGCTACAACAACATCATTGAAACTACTTTGTCCTGGGTTAAAAACTACATTGTAGTAAAGACGTGAGCTTAGGACTAGGTTCTTCAAATCTGGAGATTGTGCTTCAACCTGATCTAAAACGCCTTCAATCTGTGTCTTTGCATTTTCAGGGAAAGTTGCTGACGCGTAATCAAGATAATCTAGTAGAGCATATGTGTTCAAAGATTGGATCTGTCCTAAAACGTTTAATGCGCCCTGTGGATCTACTACCATTTTAGATACCGACCACAAATCTAGGTTATGGTAATAGTGCCAATCTTCACTCGGAGAAACATTGTTTTTTTCAGCCCAAGCATTATGAAGACTGTCTGCAATAGTGAATTGCTCATCAGCTTCATTCCAACGGTTAAAGTGAGGCAGTACATGACCATACATATGTTGAGCATGAGCAGAACTTGTTGCAATTTTAATAAGTCTTTCTCCAAACTCTAGGGCTGCCGTATGATCATTCTGTCCTTCAGACATGTGAAGCATATAATGTAGAGCTCCAGCGTTTGCAGGGTCAGAATTTAAAACATCTTGAAAATCGCTGATCATATATGATTCGGAGATCCAGTTACCAAAAGTCATAACATCAAAGTTTTCTGCTTTAGCTTCTTTTAGCTCTCCATAGGCTTGAGTTGGAGATAAGGGTTGATTATTTAAATCACTCGCACTAACTAGAGAGCTTAAAAGATTACCCCAAGCTTTAGTCGTCTTATCTAAAGCACCTAAATCACTTTTGAGTGAATCTAGAGCTATATCAGTGTAGTATTTGTTTTGAGCATCTAATTTTAAAGAAGAAAACCCTCTACCGACAACTGCTATTTTAAGGTTTGAATCTTCTTTGAGTGCAGTATCAAAGCTTCTAAAGGCATCAGTGTACTGGAAAAGATTTAGCATTGCGAAACCTTGGTTTACCAAATTCTGTGCTAGTGTACTGGCAGCATCATAGTAGTGACCTTCACCATAACCATTGTCTATTTCAATTTCTTTTTCTAATAAGGCGATGCTTGAAGCGCCTAATCCATTTGGCTTCTCTGCTGCAAAAGAATTAGCTGAACTAAAAAAAAGAACCAATGTTGTTAAAAACAATTTCATTATTACCCCCTAGGTTTAATGATCTGCATATTACATTTTTATTGAATTGTGGAGAGAAACTATCAGATTTTTGCAATATATCTGCTTGTTTTTTGTGTACTGCCCATAAACAGGCTTTCAGCATAACAAGAAATAAATGCGAAACTTGAAAAGATTTTAAGCAGCAAAGGAGGTTATATCAATACCTCCTCTGCTTAGAAAGCATCAATAATTTAAGCGCTCTCCAGTAAGTGCATTTGCCAGTTCTTCTGATGAAGAGAGCCCATCAGAAACCTGCTCTAAGGCCTCTTTTTTTATTACATCATGGACCTGCTTAATTGTGTAACCAGTTCCAAAAAACAGTGCGCCACTAAAAACTAAGGCTGCGATAATATCTACTACATCTCTCATATTCTTCTCCATTCCATATTTATTATTTTATGGGATTGCTAGTGTGTGTATTTAAAAAATCAAAGTACTCCGGCTTCATCATAAAACCTGTAAACTCATCCTTAGAAATACTCCCGTATTCTTTAATATAAATCTGCCGTAAATTTTCTTTTCTATCTTCAAAAGATAAAGAATTTTCTTGAAGGCTTTTGATATGGTCTTCAGTGATAAGGCTTAGACCTATTTGCAGAAGTTCATCGACCTTGATTCTCTTACCAAAGTTTTTGCTGTTGGCTTTTTTAAGATGTTTATCTGCGATGATTTTTGATGTTCGGCTTACCCGTATATTTGACCACTTATCATCGCACTTTTGCTTCTTAGTATTGTTTTTTTGCTTTTGCATTTTCTCTCCTTTTTGTTTTGCAAAAAAGGCTCTTTGAAAAAATCAAAACAGAATTAGAGTTTTCTTTTGAAGTTTAAATGATGCACCAGAGGGCTTTTGACCCAAAAGCTTACGCTTCAGTTACGCTTCATTTACGCTTCAAACTTTGAAATGGCAGGAAATTTCGTGAAATATTGACCGACAAATCCTCGTCAGATCGAACGTACTAAGTGTACGTTTTTATTAGTGTTTAATTGTTGGGCTTGATTCTATTCTTTAAAATGGCGGGGTGGACGGGACTCGAACCCGCGGCCTCCGGCGTGACAGGCCGGCGTTATAACCAACTTAACTACCACCCCAGCGGTAGATCCGAAGGGCTAAAATTATCTGATCATCTATTATAGTGCAAGAAAAAATTAGCTTTTGACTTTTTTCTAAGCTTTTTTGGTAGTTTAGAGATATTTTAGCTTAGTTTGCAGCTCTAACTTCAGACAAAACACTTGCTAAAGGTCTTAAATCGCTTAAAAACTGACCTGTAACAACCTTGTAAAAGTCTCTATTAAGACAAGGTACTCTTACAATACCTTCTCCACCCGCTTCTACAAAAGCTTCCCTGATCTCAAACTCGATCTCTTCTTCGGTTTCTAAACAGTCCACTGTAAATGCGTATGGAGCTACTACAAGCTTTTTAACACCGTTTTTAGCAAGCTCTCTCACCTTCTCAACTGTGTAAGGTAGAATCCACTGAGCTCGCCCTAAGCGGCTTTGAAAAGACACTTCCCAGTCTGATAAGCCAAGCTTATTTGAAAGATCGCTCGCTGTTTTAAAACACTGTGATCTATAACAAAACTCATTTGTCCCATGCCAGACTGTGCAACACTTATTACAGTTGCTGCACTCTTTATGAATCTTTGTAACTTGTTTTTCAGGAATTCCATGAAAACTATAAAGCATTTTAGCATCATCACTCACATAGTCTTTAATTTTATCAACTGACGCTTTTAAAAAATCAGGATGGTCAAAATAATAAGAAGTTGTCTTAACTTTAACATCTTGATTTTTCTTTAGCCATTTTTCAGCATCCTCTAAAGCGCTTAAAGAAGATGACTGTGCATACTGTGGATACATTGGTATATAAAGAATCTCTTTAACACCTTCTGATTTTAACTCATCTAGAGTCTTATCAATATAAGGGTGAGAGTAACTCATTGCATATCTTACTAAGTACTCATCTTCATATTTTTTTGAAAGCTCTTCAATAATTTCTTCTGTATAAATATTTAAAGGAGATCCTTTTTCTTTCCAGATAGCCCTATAAGCCTCTAGAGACTTTGGAGCTCTAAAAGGAACTATCAAACCCCTTACAAGAAGCAGCCTTGCTAAAAAAGGAATGTCTATAACATTCTTATCCATCAGAAATTTTCTTAGATACTTTCTAACGCCCTTTACAGACAGCTCTTCCGGAGTTCCAATATTAACTAGTACAATAGCTTTTTTAGGCATTTTGACCTTCTTCATTTTTCTTAATTTTTTCAACAAAAGCTTCACCGGCTTGAATCATTGTTCCAATACCTAGCCCGCCAGTCCAGTTAGCAAAAAAGTACAAAGAATCTTCATTGTCTATTTTACTTAAAGCATCTTCTAATTTTTTATCATAGGCTGGAAAAGCTTTTTCCCAGTACTTAAAGTGAGATTTTACTATCTTATTCTCTCTTAAGAACTTCTCTTTTCTAAAAAGAGAAAGCCTACTTAAAGCGTCCTCTTCTGTATTTACCAATTCACCATCAAAAATCCAAGTTTCTGAAACAAGCCCTTTTGATGCTCTATTATCAAAGATGTCTGAATTTAGTATAAGACCTAATACACCCTCTTTTTGATTCTTAAAAACACAACCAAAACCCTTAAAAGGCATTCTGTCTTTTTCTTCCACAAAAATAGTAACTGTAGACACTTTTTTATATGAAACCTTACTCAACAACTCTCTAGTTTCTTTATTCACACAAGAAGGCAGTGAATGTGCAGGAGAAGACACAACAGTGACATCAAACTCCCCTTCTGTTTCTTTTAAAAACACAACACTTCTATTTATTAACGTCTTTTTTAAATGATCACAAAATTCTTGCATTCCATTTTTAAAGCTCACACTTCCTAAAGCGCGCTTTTTATCTTTACTAAAAATATTTTTTAAAACTAAGTTAGCACTTAATTCTTTAGTATTTCCACCATAAACACCCTGAAGCCCTGGAATCATTAAGTTCTCTAAAGCTGCGCTCCCAAGAGTTCTTAACCCCCACTCGCCTATAGTTTCATTTAAAAGTGGCTTCATATGTTCTTTTTTCTTAGCCAAGGAAAATAGCGGCCCTATACTTTTTAAAGTCTCCATAAAGCTTAAGGGCCATCTTTTAGCTTTACTGTTTAAGAATACAAATTTTTTCTTTCCAAGGTCTGAGTACATTTCATACTCTAAACCTATGTCTTCTAAAAGATCCCTAACTGCTTCATTGTGAAGTATTGAGTTTGCAGCTCTTTCAACAAGACCTTCTGGAGTTTTTAGTGTCTTAATCTTAGGCTCCATATAAGGGTCCACTACTGAAACAGCATAACCACCCTTATTAAGGTAGTAAGCAGCTATTAAGCCACTTACTCCTGAGCCGTAAACCAAAGCACTTTTTACACTCATATAGACTGAGAAAATACTTTTCTTGTTGGGTTTTTAGAACGAAGTCTTTTATCAAGCCCCATACAAATGTTTCTTAAAAAAGGTCTTCCTTTTTCATGAACCTCAAGCCTTAAACCATCAAAGTGCATCAACTCATCTTCAATAGCTGAGCTTAAATATGTTTCAAGATCTGTTTTGTCTTCTTGAGTAATTTCAACTTCCCACTTTGTCATAAGGTTTAAAATAATTTCTCTATAAACTCTATCTTCTTCAGTTAGAATATGCCCTCTAAATGTAGGTAGTTTTCCTGAGTCCACTTCTCTTTCATAAACAATAAGTTTCTTCTCGTTTTGATGAAACATATCTGGCGTTTCTGAAATTGAGCTCACACCTAAACCTAGAAGAAGATCTGTTCTTGTTGCCGCATACCCCATGAAATTTCTATGAAGTTTTCCCTCTTCTAATGATTTATAAAGAGAGTCTGACTTTAACGCAAAATGGTCCATTCCAATTTCAACGTACCCCGCTGCAATCAGTTTTTCTCTAGAGACCTCATAAAGCTCTCTTTTTTCTGCTCCTACTGGAAGATCCTCATCTTTAAAGATTCTGTGTGTTGGCTTAATCCACGGCACTAGCGCAAAACTATAAAGTGCAATTCTATCTGGTCTATGCTCAATAGTCTTTTCAACAAGGCTTGTGATCTTTGGAACATCTTGTTTTGGAAGACCATAAATAAGATCATAGTTCACTGACGTGTAACCGATCTCTCTTGCTATTTCAGTTAAATCTCTAGTCATCTTCTCAGGCTGAATTCTGTTCACTAGCTTTTGAACCTCTAGATCAAAATCCTGAACACCCATAGAAACTCTCTTAAAACCTAAAGGGTAAAGAGTTTCTAAATGCTCTCTTGATGTGATCCTTGGATCAACTTCAATTGACCCTTCAAAGTCATCTGACAAGACACAGTCTTTAAAGATGCCTTCAATAAGTGTCTTTAAGCTTTCAGGTGAGAAGAATGTTGGAGACCCTCCACCAAAGTGAAGCTCTCTTAAAGGCCTTTCTTTTAAATCTGGGCAGGCCTTAATATACATCGCCCATTCTTCTAAAAGCTGTCTTAAATAAGTAGGCTCTCTTTTATGATTTCTTGTAATCGTCGTGTTACACCCACAAAAAGTACATAAGCTCTCACAAAAAGGAATATGAATGTACATAGACCAGCTTGTGTCCTTATCATTTAAACAGTGATTGATTGAATCAGTCCACTGCTCACTTGTTGGGTTATTCTCCCAGTAAGGAACCGTTGGATAACTTGTGTATCTTGGAGCTGGAATATCATACTTAGCTAATAATTCTTTCATTATAGTCTCTCTTCTTATTTACTAAAATAGTTACGAACTGTATCTACGTAATATTTAACGTTATCTTCTGGAGTCTTTGGCAAAACACCGTGGCCAAGACCCGCAACCCAACCTTTTCTCTCCTCTACAGAAAGGTCTTTAAACAACTCTAGATACTGATTAAGCGACACTTTTAACTCTGGAAGACTTTGGTGAAGCAAAGCTTGATCAAAGTTTCCTTGAACAAAACCTGTGTGCTTTCTATTTTTTAAAACGTTTGCAAGATCCCATCTGTGATCCCAACCCATTCCAGCCCAAGACTGATCTAAAAACTCTGGAGAATAATAATCTAGAGTTCCACCTTTTGCGTAATAACCTAATTTTCCTGGAAACTTTTTAGCAAGTCTTAACAGGTATGGTTCAATTCTAGCTTTAAAGAACTGTGAACTCACCTCTCCAACAGCTGTATCAAAAACCATCACAACTTCAGCACCACTGTCTAGTTGCAGCTGAATATTTCTTTCTAGAAATGGAAGCATATGCGCTTCAACAAACTCATCAAAAAGATGTAAGCTTTTTTTAGTCTCAAGCATATTTCCTTTGTGACTTCCATCTACTGCATAACCAAAAAGAGTCCAAAACCCTCCAACAAAACCAATAAGACTCTTATTGTTTGGAAGCATTTCTCTAGTCGCTTTTAAACAGTCTCCTTGAAACTTAATACCTTCAAAAGCTTCATCAGCACTCGCAAATTTTGCAAAGTCTTTTTGCTCTCTTAAGTTCCAACCAAGAATTGGACCTGGTTCATACTTAAGACCCATTCCAAAAGCTTCTAATGGAAAAAGTAAATCTGAAAACAAAATACAAAGATCATAATCAAACTCATCAACAGCATTAAATCCAACCGTTGCTGCAAGTTCTGGAATCTTACAAAGGTCAATAATTGAATGCCTCTCTCTTAAAGCTCTATATGTTTTTTGATATCTCCCAGCCTGTCTCATCAACCAAATTGGTGGAACATTTTGAACTGTACCTTTTAATGCATTTTGAAATTTTTCGTTCATCTTCTCTCTACCTTTACTTGTCTGTAACCCATGAATAGCCCACACCTCTTATACTTTTCACATAAGAGCCGTACTGCTTAAGGTTGTTTCTTAATTTTAAAATAATATTATCTACTGTTCTCTCAGATGGAAATTGATCCTTACCCCATACTTGATCAAGGATATCAGAACGCCTCACAACTGCAGGAGCGTTTTTATAAAGACATAAAAACACACCAAACTCTTTCTCTGATAAAAATAACGTTTCCGCATCTTTCCAGTTAAAAGAGTAGGCCTTAAAGTTAATTTTTAAATCACCTAACTCTAATGATTCTTCTTCCACATGGTCTGTTAAAACATGGTTTAGCCTAATCCAAAGCTCTGCAAACAAAAATGGCTTTGGAATGTACTCAACAGCTCCAAGCTCATAACCTTTAAGTCTGTCATCAGCTGAATTTCTGGCTGTTAAAAATAAAACAGGCCCTGTCTTTTGCTTTTCATTTAAATACTTAGCAATGTCATAGCCCTCACCATCTAAAAGGCCCACATCAAGTATATAAAATTTAAAATCTTCCCTACTGATGGCATCAATAGCTTCAGCAACGCTTCTAGCCCAAAGAACTTCAATATTCTTCTCTTTAAGGCTCTCAATAACTGAGGCTGCAAGATTTAAATCATCTTCTGCATATAAACCTCTCATGAGTGAGCCTCCTTATCCTTAAAGAATAAAGTCACCACTAACACACCTTCATCAGAGAGATCAAAGCTCACAGCTCCACCCATCTTAGCCATGATGTCTTTAGTAAGCTTAAGGCCTATCCCGCTGCCATCTATTGATTGAAATGCTCTTAAATTACTCCTAAAACCCTCTATAGGCACAGGAAGCTTTCTCCCTCCAGGGGTTGAGCATGAAATACCCAAATACCCTTTTCTACTCGTATTCTTCGAGAAGACGACTTCAGTAGCCTTAGCGTGCATTAAAGCATTTTGAATCAGGTTTAAGCTAATACTTCTCACCGCAGAAGTATCTGCATATATGTTTAAACCATCCTCTATCTTAAAAGACAGGTCCGGCCACAAAGCCCTGGTATAGTTAATCTGCTCACAAAAATCTATTTCTTCAAAAATAAACTCTCTATCATTTTCATAAGAAGCCTGAAGTGCGTTTTGAAGCTGTTGATTAAGCCTTGTCCCAATCTGCTGAATCTCTCTTACTTCAGTCTTTAGTGAGGGCTTTACAACTTTTAAAGACAACCTTTCAAGCATTAGCCTTAAAGACGATATCGTCGTTTTTAGGTCATGCGTAAATAGTGACAAAAAGTCTTTTCTCTCACGAAGAGCCTTGTTCTCTTTAAAGATAAAATAAATCAGCGCCGCAGCCCCTATGATCAAACAGGCATACAAAGTCATTCCCTCATAAATCAGCATTTTTTGATGTCTAAGGATTTGATTGTCACTTGCAAGATTTAAACTGTTTAAGGAGTCTAGCTGCCTAAAGCTAAAGATAACCCACCATGTAAGAAGGGCCAGTGTAAACACTGCCCAAAATACAAAAGCTATAAAAAGCCAAAGTCTTTTCATTCTCTTTAGCCTTTATAGTTTTCATGAGTAAATAAAGCAGCTTTTTTAAACTTCTCTAAAGATTCATCCATAATTTCTGTTGTGTGAGCATTCCCTAAGAACCCTACTTCATAACCATTAGGCGCTAAGTAAATTCTTTGCTCAAGCAACGAATTAAAAAAATATTTAAACTTATCCCCATGGTCTTTAGGGATTTGAGAAATATCTCTAATAGGTCCTTCTACATCAGCAAACCAAAAAAGTGAGCCGTAAGTATGAAGTCTCTTTTCAATACCTTGGCCTTTTGCCCAAGTGTTGAAATCTTCTTTAAATGAACCTGTTAAATCTGGAAACTTCGCCCAAACATTATCACGCTTAGCTTTTTTTAATGTTGTAAGGCCTGCCACCATTCCAACAGGGTTAGCGCTTAAAGTTCCCGCTTGATACACAGGCCCTAAAGGAGCAACAAGATCCATGAGTTCTTTCTTCCCACCGTAACAACCAACTGGGAAACCGCCACCAATAACTTTGCCATAAGTGATTAAATCAGGTGTGATGTTTAACTTCTCAGCCATTCCGCCAAGACCTACTCTAAAACCTGATATCACTTCATCAAAAATAACAAGAGCACCGTTCTTGCGAGCAATATCTACAACTTCTCTAATAAACTCTTCTTTTTGCTCTAATAAACCAAAGTTTGCAGGAAGAGGCTCTAAAATTACTGCAGCTAAGTCAGCCTTATTTGTCTCAACAGCTTCTTTATAAGCTTCAATGTCATTTAAAGGGCACACTAACGTTTGTGCAGCAGTAGAAGCAGCAACACCAGCTGAACTTGCCGCACTCTCGCCAGCTAGTCCGCTTCCAGATTGCACCAAAAGAGAATCCACATGTCCATGGTAACAACCACCAAATTTTAAAATTTTATCTTTTCCCGTGGCCCCTCTAGCAACACGAAGAGCTGACATCACAGCCTCTGTTCCAGAACTCACAAACCTTAACTTATCCATTGCTGGAATATGCTCACATATCCACTCAGCAAGTTCTAAGGAGTAATGCTCACATGTTCCACTAGTCCAAATCGTGTTGATCATTCTCTCAACCTCGGCTTGAACTTCAGAATCTCTATGACCAAGTATTAAGGGACCAAAGCTTTGGCAAAAGTCTGTATACTTATCACCTTCAACTGAAGTTAAGTAAGCACCTTTTCCCTCTTTAAAAAATACAGGGTGTCCACCAACAGACTTATAAGCTCTAACTGGAGAATGTACTCCTCCTGGAGAAACTTTCAGACAACGTTCATTTAACTCAACAGACTTCATATGCACTATTCCTTAATTAAATCTTTTTTAAATTGCTCTAACGAATGAACCCAAAATACCTCAAACCCTTCTTCTAAAAGGTCTGCATTTTCTTTCATAAAAGACTCCACCATCTCTGATGATCTCCCCATTCCAATAAAATGCTTCTTAGATCTTAAGTCTTTATTAAATTCTATAGACTTCACCATAAGCTCCCCACTCATCCAAAGAAAGTAGTCTTTTCCTTCAAATGAATCTTCATCAAGCTCAACTTCTAAATCATAAGTTTCAACTGTTTCAAAACCTTTAGGCCCTTTAACATCATCTCTTGTAAGCCAGTAGTCTTTCACACCTTGCTCTAAAAGATCTCCCACATAAAGGTCAGCGCCTAAGCTGTCTAAACAAGAGTTCACCCATTGACCATTTTTATAAAGCTTCTTCCATGTTCTAAGACCAGCTGAATGCACAAGATCTAAATCAGAAACCACATTCTGGTTATAAGACTCAAATCTTGTCACCATAAGGCTTTTTACACCTTCATCGCTCAGCTCATAGTCTCTTTTGGTACGAACAGCTCTAGCTTCTTCTGTTGAAATCCAGATCTTAGATTTTTCAATTCTTTCAGGGTAAGACTTAAACGGTTTAAAGTCTAAATCTCTAAACTTGTCACCTTTGATAAAACCAGCCTTTAAAGTCAGCTCACCAAATTTATTCTTAATCACATTAGCACCCACTGCTAAATGACAACCACCACCGTAGTTCTTAAGAATAGCTCTTTCTTTATTTACTGAGTCCATTACAGCCTCATTGTTTAACCGAGCAAGCTTTGCATTAAGCTTATCATTAGACACCAATGTTTCTACAGCTAGCGCACCCTGTGCAGCAGCTGAAGGGCAATAACTTGCTGGAAGAACTGCCCAGTGACAGTCTTTTGAAATACGCTCCCAAACACCCGGATTGTCTTCATTAAAAGTTTTATCTCTAATAAGCCTTTTAACAGCCGCTGCAGCAACACAAAAACCGTCTGCATTCTCATCTTCTAAAAATTTTGTAAACCTTGTTGGGATGTTTCCACGAATTGGCAAGTAGCTAAGTTTTTGCTCACCATCTGACAAATAAGTAAAAAATTCTGATAAATTAAATTCACGCCTTGGGCTTGATGTCAGAACAGACCAATCACTCTTAGATCTTGCTTCTCTTTTTAAGAAAAACAGATCTCTTGTGTCTTCTCTCTCTAGAGTGGCTGTGATTTGTGTAATTCCATTTTCATCAATGGGAAGGTCTTTCCACGAATGAACAACCAAATCACAATCTTTTGTTTTTAAAAGCTCAAAAAAATCGCTAGTAAAAACCCCTTTGTTGTCTGTTTTAGATAAATCCATATCTAAATTCAGATCTCCAAAGGAAGGCTTAAAGAAAAGTTCTGTCTCCTCTTCAGGAAACTTCTCCTTGTAAATTTTATTGAAAGCTCTTGCTTGTACTTGTGCTAAATGACTTTTTCTTGAACCAATTTTTATAGACATAGATCTTCCCAACCAAATGGTCGGTATTTTACAAATCGCTCCTCGATTTTATGGCAAATATCATCCTCGATATTCTTAATTAACTTATCTCTCTTTTCTTCACCCGTATGAACTTCTTCAAACACTTTTTCTAAGTTAAAAAGCTTACATGACAAGTTTTTAATAGGATCATTCTTAGACTCTTCTCTTAAATCAATTACTGTTTGCACATTAGCTTTGGATAAATACTTTTCTAAAACCTTTGCCTCAATCGGCGCACAAACAACAACATTTAAAGGGAAATCAAATTTAAACTCTTCATCTAAAGAAAACACTTTCAAATCTTTATTCTCTTTGTACACATCAGTTGTTTTATAACGATCCAACGATCTCACTGAAAGCATTGTATTCTTAGACGCCTTAACCCATGGAAGGATCGACTCTGTTAAAACACCAGCGCCAACAAATAAAATATGCTGATCACCTTTAACAATTCTACGCACCATACTCCCGTAACTTTGAGAGCCTAATCCTACAAGGTGTTTTGTTCTTACAATTTTAACTAGGTTTAGAATAAACTGAACAATTCCTTCTAACTCAGACTTTTCTATTAATTGCGGAATCACCTGCTTTTTAAACTGGCCCAAAACTTCAGTTTCTCCAACTATCGGAGACTCTAAGCCTGATAAGACCTTCACCATATACTCAACAGCTTCATAACCTGTGTGAACATCAAAACCCTTCATCACGTTAGCATCTTCAACTTTTAAAGATTCAAACTGGGACTCGCTGAATAAGACTGTTTCCCGCAAACATGTCTCCAGGTATAACCCTTGCTTTAAAAGAGGATTTACCTCTTGAATAGATTCAGCATTTTTATGCCTATTCAGTGCAACCAACATATTAATAACTGTATATTAACCAGCTTTAATTATGTCACAGCAATGTCATAATTAAGTTTTCAAAAATATTATGTATCAACTAGAAGCGGCCCTGAGAGCCTCCAGTCCTAATATATATACTTTAGAGTGTTCATCTATATTATGTTAGATAAAACCTATACAAAACACTAAAAACTGCATATATCTTAAGCTACAACTGCCAAGAAGGAGGCCCCCAGATGAGTTTAACTCTAAAAACATTAATAGTACTTTTGGCCTCCCCAACCCTTTTTCAAACATCATATGCCTCAACTAATTGCTCCAGTCTTCTTGGCCGCCCCTTAACCAATGTAAAGTCATTTTTACAACTTAACAATCTCCCTCGTCGAATCAAAAAGCCTGTGGCTTGGGCCATAGCGGATAAAAAGGGAGTTCCACTAGGCACCATCTTAGGAACAATTCATGTTGGCCCAATGTACGAACACCTACCAAAAAGCATTCAAAGTAGATTTAATCGATCTGGTCGTATGATAGTCGAAACTATTCCAGTGGAAGCCCTTAATAACACTTCCACAAAAGATATAGCAAAGATAGTACATCATCTCATCGAACCTTTTAGAATTGTGTTTGCTGGCGAAACAATCGCTGATAACAGATATAACTATTTACCAAAGGAATTAAGAAAAGAGATTCCTAACGGGGATCAAAGATACCCCAACTCGCAGGACCGCCTTACACTAGATGACTCCACCTTTATTCTTCGCAAGTACGGTCAAACTTTTTTCTCTTATTTAGAGGCCAAAGACACGGAAAGAATTAATTTAGACGCTTTAGAGCTCCTTAAAAGAAAGGCCCCTTTTGCAACACAAGACGGCTTTCCTTTAAAAATGTATTTTAACAACACTCGATCTTATTTTCTCAAATTCGTTCGCATGTTCTCCCCATTTGGAATTTCACAAACAATCTCAGAACTAGCAACCCTAGAACTTATCGCCCGCTTAGACTATATTACAATAAACACTAGCTCTAAAGAGCCCATTGAGATTCAAGGAGATAGCGGAACTGTCACTAGCTATCCCGGCTGGGCTATTGAAATGGACTCTTCGTTTTTATGGTTAAACCAGAAGCATAATTATGAAAGACGACGTATGCCTGGGCATACTCAAAGAGATGTGATCGAGCTTGAGCCCATAAGAAGAAAACTAACAGAGCTTGTGCCTCTTATTTTTACCCGTGAGTTTTTAGCAGAATCCTTGGATAGAAACGGAAATTTTTTCACGAATTTTCAAAGAGATATGTCACGTGATATTGAATTGTATATGGCCGGCAACATCAAGCCTTTTAACGATCGTTTTAAGAAGTGGAGGACCGGAACAGCTGCTCAACAAAATTGGGTTAGAGAAACACTAGTAACACGTAACCAATCTTGGCTTTCAGAAATTGCAACAGCCCTCGAAAATTCAAAGAACGACTCCAAAGAAACCTTTATTGCCGTCGGCTTCTTTCATTTAATTGGAGAGTATGGTTTGATAGAGCTCCTCAAATCGAAAGGCTATCGAGTAAAAAGAATTAAAGAGTGATCAAAATGAATGAGGCATATCAATAAATTCTTTAATTTAAGCTTGATCTTAAACATCCATAGCAACAACTACCTCTTGATAGAGTATTACGTTTACGCATCTTCTAAATCTAAAGCTGAGTAAGTTAGAATAACATCCGCACCCGCTCTAAAAATAGACATAATGATTTCTCTTTGAACAGCATCACCATCAATTAAGCCTTGAGCCGCTGCAGCCTTTACCATGGCATGCTCACCACTAACATTGTATGCAGCCACAGGAAGATTTGAATGCTCCTTAAGTTTTGCAACAACATCAAGGTATGAGAGAGCTGGCTTAACCATAACCATATCAGCCCCTTCTAATTCGTCAGCTTCAAGCTCCCTTAAAGCTTCTTTTTTATTTCTATAGTCCATTTGATAAGTCTTTTTATCACCAAACTTTGGCTTAGACTCTAAAGCGTCTCTAAAGGGCCCATAAAAACTAGAAGCGTACTTTGCTGTGTATGAAAGTATATTCACATGAGAAAAGCCGTTTACATCTAGATGATCCCTGATCGCACCAATTCTTCCATCCATCATATCTGATGGAGCAACCCAGTCAGCACCCGCTCTTGCATGCACTAAAGACATCTCTTTTAAGACTTCAACAGTTTCATCGTTTAAAACAACACCGTCTTTAACAATTCCATCATGCCCATCAGAAGAAAAAGGATCTAAAGCAACATCCGTCATCACCTCTAGATGTGGACACTCCTCTTTCACAATACGCACAGCTTTGGGCAGTAAGCCTTCAGCATTTAATGCCTCTGTACCAACTGAGTCCTTTAGTGAGTCTTCAACAGATGCAAATAGCAACACACCCATAATTTTTGAACGATTCAAGCGTTCCTTACAAAAAAACCTTAAATCTTCTAAAGAGTATTTTTTTTGATCAAACAGGGCTTTAATGTCAGCTGTCTCATTCGCCACAAACAAAGGCTGTATGAGGCTTTTTGTACACAACTGAGTTTCAGCTATTGCGTCTCTTAAAGCAGCAGATTTACGGTTTCTTCTCGGTCTATTGATTAAATTCACATCATACTCCCTGTTGAAATTTGACATCTGACAAGTAACACAAATAAATTAGGAGAGTAATTAATAATTCAACAATATCCTTGTGAAGGGGGAAATATGAAATTTTTAGCTATTGCTCTTATATTTGCTGTGAGCACAGCACAAGCAGAATGGAAAACAGAAACTGATCTAGGCCTTGTTTCACAAAGTGGTAACACAAAACAAGACAACACTCTTTTACAAACAAAGATGACTAAGGCTTCTGATAAGAATGAATACACTCTACATGGCCAGTACATAAATTCAGCTGGTACAACAGGCGGCGTTGATGTTCGTTTAGCAGAGTCTGCTCAAGCAGGGCTTAAATACACTCGTACTGTTTCTGAAAAACTTGGCGTTTTCTCAGCCGCTCTTTGGGAAAAGAACCACTTTGCAGGTTTTGAAAACAGATACTCTGGCGATCTTGGTTTAAAGTATAGCTTTACTAAAACTGAAGACTTCTACCTTTTTAACGAAACAGGTTACAGATACAGAGCGCAGTACGCTTCTGTTGTTGGACCAGGACAAGGCGATAAAGTTGAAGCTCACTTTGGAAGAATTTACTTTGAAATGGGTAAGAACCTAAACGCAACTTCAAACTTTAAACTTTGGGTTGAAACTTTAATTGATTCTGAAGACTCTGAAAACATTGAGGTGAACTTTGAGCCTTCTATTGACGTTGCTCTTGGTGAGTTCTTCTCAAGCGAAAAGCCTGCTCGTGTAAGCTTAAAGGTTGCTTATAAAGGAATGTATGACAACGTTCCCGCTATTAAAGGATACAAGAAATTTGACTCTATCTTATCTACTGGAATCAAAGTAGTTTACTAAGTCTAGTACAAACAAACTATTAGAATTAAAAAGCAAGTCCTGATCGGCTTGCTTTTTTTGTGTCTTCACGAGACTCTAAACTTCATGAGCATATTTAAAAAAATCCTACATTTTATCGGCGGAAAGCCTAATGGCGATTTTAATGATAAGGGTACAATAGAGAACACGTTTTCTAAACAACAGTGGAAAAAATGGGAAGCTCGCTTTTTAAATAACGCTCAGTATAATTGGAGATCTCATAGCGGCTCTACGCACACAGGTCTTAAGAAGGACCTCCAAAAACAAAAAGACTATTAACCCCAAACACTCTTTGTTTTTGCCTCTAAAATCTTAGCTCCAAGCTCGGGGCCTGAATAAGTATTTTTTAAGCTTTCAATAGCCCCTAACAGCTCCTTTGACGGATAGCACTTTAAGTTCTCTATCTTAATATCAGAACTCTCTGATCTAAAAGATTTTACAAGATTCCAAAAATGTAAAACTGTATCTCCAGAGTACTTTTCTTTATCCAAAATTTTTAAAAAGCTCTCCCGAAAGGATTCTCTACCCAAACCCTTTAGCCCGTAAAAAAAGTCCATTTTTAAGCGCAGTTCTTTTAAAGATATATAGTCACCAACCTCTGGACAAATCTCTTTAAATAAAGACAACAGATACCCTTTTTCGAAAGTCAGTAAGCTCTTACCCAACTCTACTCTTTTAAGTTCTTTTCCAAAAATTTCTCTTGTCAAAAACTCCAAACAGTCCCAGTGGATCTCTCCTGAAAGTACTTTATTAATTTCTGTAAAGACTCTTTCTTTTGAAAGTTTTGATAAAGATCCTAAAAGTATTTTTGAAGCTGCTAAAGACTCTTTTTCTATGGAAAAACCTAAAAGCACTGAAAACCTAAACATTCTTAAAATTCTTAAAGCGTCCTCCTTAAAACGCTCATAAGGATCGCCTACTGTTTGAATTGTCTTTTTTCTTATATCTTCAAGCCCTCCAAAAGGATCATATAACCCTCTTTCAGGGTGAAACATCATTGCATTTATCGTAAAGTCCCGTCTTCTTAAGTCCTCATCTTTTGACTTGATAAACTCTATTTTATCCGGATGCCTCCTGTTCGTGTACTCAGACTCCCCACGATACGTTGTGATTTCATAACTCACCCCATCCACAACCACTCCTAATGTTCCAAAGGCAATGCCATGATCTAGAGTTTTATAGTCTTTAAATACAGCCTTCATCTCCTCAGGAGAAGCACTGCTAGCCATATCAAAATCATTGATCCTACGCCCCATTAAAGCATCTCTAACAGCTCCACCAACTATATAAGCCTCATAGCCCCCTGCCTCTAAAATGCTTATTAGAGACTTTGCAGCTCCATAATCAGGACTCTTTTCAAAAATAGCTTTTATACTTTCATCAGACATCCTTTATAGGGTAATCTCTTTTAAAGATGGAGTCAGTTTGGAATTTGATAAAATAGCCACACTTTTTAAAGAAAAAGGGTTTTTAGAAGCTAGCTGCACATCTTTAAACAAAAGTATCTCTTTTGAAAGTTATAAAGCTCAGATTTGGAATGAAAACTTTGGCGGAATGAACTTCTTAAAAGACCATATACCTAAAAAAGACCCCTCCTCTCAAGAATATCCTACAGCACTTATAGCACTTCACCCATATTATCCCCCTAATAATGAGCTTAAAAGCCACCTTAGGGTTTCTGTATATGCTCAGGAAAAAGATTATCACAAAAAGATCAATGCCAAGTTAAAACTAATCACTGATGAACTTCAAAAGTTACACCCGAAAAACAACTTCACTTTCTCAGTTGATTCAGCCCCCGTTTTAGAAAGAGACTTAGCATATAGGGCCGGACTTGGGTGGGTTGGTAAAAACACCTGCCTTATCAGTAAAGATAATGGAAGTTTATTCTATATTGCAGAGATCCTAACAGACCTAACATTTTCAAAAAAAAACACTCTTCAGTCCGATCACTGTGGCACTTGCACAAGGTGTATTGATGCTTGCCCCACTGGAGCACTTACCCCCAGAAAACTTGAAGTTGACAAGTGTATTTCGTATCGAAACATTGAAGACAGAGATACTTCTGCAAAAACTCTAGATAAAAAATTAGACTCTTGGTTTTTTGGTTGTGATATTTGCCAGACCGTTTGCCCATGGAATGAGAAAAGCCATGGCAAAGAAGAAATGATAAGCCTCAGTCAACCATACACCGTCACACCAGAGGCCATCTCAGAACTTAAAGAAATTTTATCAAAATCTAACAAACAACTTGATAAAGACTATAAGGAGTTTCCTCTAGAGAGAGCCCGAGGAGCAGGCCTAAAAAGAAACGCATTAAAAATTATCCATGAGCATAGATTGTCAGAATTGAAAGACTTTCTTAAAAGTCTAAATCTTTCAGATAAGCTGCAGGACCTGAAAGAGGTTGTTATAAATTCTCTTTGCGCATAGCAACCTAGGGTTGATAAAATAATTTGCGCCATGTTACCATTTAAAGATGAACGCAGCGGAAGTATTTAAAATTTGCCTTAGCAATAATGAGAGCGAAGTCCTTAAAATGATAACCTCAGACCCCACATGTGTTAACGTCCAAGATGAGTACTCCTATACCCCCCTGCATGAACTGTGTTCAACTGACCTTACTAATATTGCTCAGCTTTTAATTGATAACGGTGCAAATATAAATTCAGTCAATGATGAGGGAATCACCCCTCTTCATATTGTGAACTCTCTTGAAATGGCCGAGCTCTTAATAAAGAATGGCGCAGATATTGACGCTATAGATAATGAAGGCTGCTCCCCATTAATTCGTTTAGCAATGGAGCCTAGTGACTATGAAGCAGGTCATGACTACATAGCTGAAATTATGGAGCACCTCTTAAAGTTAGGGGCTAAACCAGACTTTAAGAATACATTTGGCGATACCGCCCTGTCTCTTTCAGCCGGAATTAAAAACAGGGAGTTAATGATTAAGACTTTTATTTCGAACACATAACTTCTTAAAAAGAGAAATATGATGCCTATTATACCTTTTCAAGAAAGCTCACTTCTCATATCTCATAAAGCCACAAGTAAACAATCCTGAAAAAGAGCCCGAAATACTGATAAAGCCTGGAAGGCTAGCCTTAGTTCCAGACTCGCCTAACCATAAGCCCTTTACTCTATTCGTCTCGTTTTGACTATACTTCATAAAGACCGTAAATCTACATCCGATAAAGGTAGGGAACTTAAACAGAAGAAAACAGCCTTACTTGCATTAATATGCCTAGCATTTACAGCTTGCGATGACTCAGACACATTTAGTGATGGAGATGGAAAAGTAACTCTTAGTGCTGCTTGCACAGCCGTTGATGAGGCAGGATGCACAACAGCCCCGTCAGGAAAAAACTACTATTTTGCTTTAACAGAAGAGACTAATGAATTTAATGACTGTGATGACTTTCTTGATGAAAATACCGGTGAAGTTAACCCTGCTGCTGCCACATACTTTTCTTCAACTGAGAAAACTTCTGAATCTACAGTTTGTACTGTAGACGGATGTGATTTTAGCACAACTAAAACTTACAACCAAGATGGTGCGAAAGTTTCAGGTTTAAAAGCAGGGATTTATATCAGTGTGCTTTGGGTTGATGGAAACGACGATGGCTCACTTAACAGTGGTGACTTCATATCTTGCCTTGATGATGATGACGCTCCTGTTATCACAGATGAAGACTCTACCATTACTTATGAACTAGAAGCACTTAACTTTTAATTCACATCTTATTTTTGATTAAATAGATCACTCACCTTAGACAAAGACTTTTTAGATTTTTCAAAATTTACAAGACTTTGTCTAAGTTGTTTTTCAACTAAATCTAAAGCCTCTACAGACTTGTTCACTTCCATCAAGCCCATATTCATTGATTTTAAAATAGCTGAAGAATTTTGAGCCGTGTTTGCCTGATCCTCCATCCATTTAAAATAAAAAAGCTGCCAGTAAAAATTTGATGGTGAAACAGCCCAAACTCTTTTATTGATCATTAACTGCCTCAGCTCATCAGACCTATAAACCTCAAACAAAGCCTCATCTGATGGAAAAAACACTAGTCCAAAACTAGCCGACTCAATATTTGATGTATCTATAGAAGAAGCGTTGTCTTTTACACCCAGTATTCTTTTTCCTAAATATTTAGATGAAACATCCTCAACAGCTTTTTTAAAATAAACCTTTGGGTTTTTAGAGAATTTCGAGTCCACTGGAACCCACTCTCCACCAGCTTCAATTAAAAACTCAAGTTGCTTTTGGTTGTCAAAAGTAATGTTTTTTAAAAGCTTTCCTGGCGGCAGCTGCTCTACCAAAAGGTCAAATGTTAACTCCCCTACTTTACCTGCATTTTTCTTTAGAGTTCCAAAGTAATCAAGTAAGTGGGTCATCCCTTCATCAATAGGCTTTAAACGAGTATCTTGTTCTTTAAACGATTTAAAAATATTTTCTTTTAAAACTTCAACTGTTCTAGTCGCTTCTTTAATTTCTCCAAGCTCTTTTGAAAAAAGCATGAGTGAAGAGTTCACAGGCTTTGCATCGTCTAAAAGTTTTTTAAGTGTTTGATCTTGCTTATCAATTTTCTTAAACAAAAGAGCTATTAATAAAAAAACTGCGCTTACAGAAATAAGCGCAGTCACAATAATTATAATTTCAAATATGGTCATCAAAAGCTTTAATTATTTTTTAAGGTTAGCTTCAACGAAATCCCAGTTTACTAAACTCCAAAAACTTTCAATGTATTTAGGGCGAGCGTTTCTATAATCGATATAGTAAGCATGCTCCCAAACATCACAAGTAAGAAGTGGTGTAACATTCTCAGTTAGTGGAGTTCCTGCATTTGCTGTAGTAGTGATCTCAAGCTTTCCAGCTTCAGTTTTAACAAGCCAAGCCCAACCTGAACCAAACTGTCCAGCTGCAGCTTTTGAAAACTGATCCTTAAATTCAATAAAGCTACCAAAAGCCGTTGTAATTGTTTGAGCTAGCTCACCTGTAGGCTCTCCTCCACCATTTGGAGAAAGTGAATTCCAATAAAAAGTGTGATTCCAAACCTGAGCTGCGTTGTTAAACACTCCGCCTTCAGATTTTTTGATAACTTCTTCTAATGATAGCTCTGCAAGTTCAGTTCCTTCTACAGCTGCGTTAAGCTTAGTAACGTAGCCTGCATGGTGTTTTCCATAGTGATACTCTAATGTTTCTGCTGAAATATGTGGCGCTAAAGCGTCTTTTGAATACGGTAATTCTGGTAGTTGAAAAGCCATTGAAACCTCCTGATAATAATTTTATAACCTCAATAGAATTCGAACCTATCAGATGAAACTCAATTAAGAAAGGGCTTAATTATGGAGATGGCAAAAACCACTTGGACCAAGGTAGAAGAGTATTTAAAAACTAAGCAAACTCTTATAATACCCGTGGGCTCTACAGAGCAGCACGGTCCTACTGCATTAATTGGAACAGATTATATGACAGCCACAGCGGTTGCGTTAAAAGTAGGTGAATTGACTGAAACTATGGTTGCCCCTTCTTTAAACTATGGGATGGCAAATCATCATCTAGGATTTGCAGGCTCAGCCTCTTTAAACCCCTCTACTTACATAAAAGTTAATATGGAACTATTAGAGTCATGGATAGGCCAAGGCTTTACCAAGTTTGTGTATGTAAACGGTCACGGCGGAAACATCGCACCTTTAAACTGCGCTTTTTCAGAACTTAAAAGAACTTATCAAGATATCAAAATTGGTGTTTTTGATTGGTGGCATTTAAAAGAAGTTACAGATTATGAAGGTGAACACTTTGGTGATGAAAACGGCCATCATGCAACTTGTGGTGAAGTTTCTGTCACTCAGTTTGTACACGAAGATGCTTTTAAAAATATCACACCTCAAAATTTTAAAGTTTCTCCATCAAGTCACCACTGGCCTTTATCAGCAAAAGAAATGAAAGAGCATCACCCAGATGGAAGAATGGATTCAAACCCTGGCTTAGCCTCAAAAGAACATGGTAAAAAAATTTACGACATTTCAACTATAGCTATTGCTAAAAAGGTTAAAGAGCTTGGATATGTCTAAGTGTAGTTTCACACCATATAATATCCCAACAAACTCAAAAAGTGATTTAACAATCAAATCACTTTTAAAAGATGACAACACTTTTTCAATTCTTGGTTATCCTGATGATGAAGGCATCTTTAAAAATGGTGGTAAAATTGGGGCTGCTCTTGGGCCAGACTCAATAAGAACATCTTTATATAAAATGACGCCTTTAAAAAACATGGAAGGCCTTACCTTAAAAGATCTTGGCAACCTTTCATTTAAAGACAGTTCTTTAGAAGCGAGACACTCTTTTGCATCTGATAAAGTAAAGTCTGAACTAGACAGCAGTAAAACTTGTATCACTTTTGGCGGAGGTCATGACTATGGTTATGTTGACGGCGCTGCTTTTTTAAAAAACTCAAACTCTTCAAAACCACTAATTGTTAACTTTGATGCTCATTTTGACTTAAGGAATTTAGACAAAGGCATTTCAAGCGGCACTCCATTCTTCAGACTTATTGAAGAATTTGGAGAGTCTTTTGAGTTATTTGAAGTAGGGATTCAAAAACAATGTAACTCTGCAAATTTATTTGATTTTGCAAGCTCTAAAGAAAACATAAAAACACTTCACTATGACAACCTTTATCCAAACCACACTTTTAGCATGATCCATTTTGAAAAAGAACTTCCTCAGGCTGATCAAAAAAGAGATTGCTACATCTCTGTTGATATTGATGGATTTTCTTCTGCTTTTGCTCCTGGGTGCAGCCAATCATGGCCAACAGGATTTGACATGAATAGCTTTTTTAAAATGTTTGATCACCTCATTAAAAACTTTAACGTTAAAATATTAGGAATATATGAGGTGTCTCCTCCACTTGATCATACTGAGTTAACATCTCGTCTAGCCGCTTTAATCACTTATAGGTTTTTGGAGTTAAAAGCATGAGAAGCTTAGGAAGTGATAACCATTCAGGGGTTCATCCACAAATCATGGATGCTATTGTTAAAGTAAACTCTAACCATGAGGCAGCTTATGGCACTGACTCTTTAAGTAAAGAGCTTGGCAGAACAATTAAAGAACTCTTTGGTGCAGGTTGGAATTGGTTTCATTGTTTTAATGGAACAGCTGCAAATGTAATGTGCCTAAAGTCCCTTGTTCAAAGTCACAATTCAATCCTTTGCTCTGAAGTCTCTCATTTAAATTTAGATGAATGTGGAGCACCTGAATTTCACATAGGCGCTAAACTCATCACCTTAAAACACAAAGCTGGAAAGATTTGCTTAAAAGATGCAAAAGAAAAACTGATTCGTATGGGGGATCAGCATTTTAGCCAAGTTAAAGCGATTTCAATCACTCAACCAACAGAGCTTGGAACCTGTTATTCAAAAGAAGAGTTATCTGAAGTGAAGAAATTCTGTAAAGAGAACAACCTTTTTCTTCATATTGACGGAGCAAGGTTTCCAAATGCGGCCTATTCTTTAGAGACGAGCTTTAAAGAAATTATCAACGGTACTGATGCTGTCAGTTTTGGCGGCACCAAGAATGGCTTATTTGGTTCAGAGCTTGTGCTTATAAGAAAAGACCTTTCAAAAGAGTTTAAGTTTATTAGAAAGCAATCAATGCAGCTCCCGTCTAAAACGAGATTTTTAGCAGCACAGTTTATTGAGTTCTTTAACGACAACTTGTTTCTAAAAATTGCTGAACACTCCTGCTCCATGGCTAAATACTTAAAAGATCAGATTGAAGAGCACACTGATCTAAAAGCTAATTATCCTATAGAATCTAACTCAGTATTTGTTAATTTAAAGAAAGAACACATTAAAGAGCTGAGAAAAATTATGTTTTTTTACGTCTGGGATGAGTACAGTCTCGAGGTTAGACTCATGACAAGCTTTAACAGCACTAAAGAAGAAATCGATATTTTTGTAAATAAGCTTAAGGAATTAAACAAGGGGAACAATTCATGAAAAACACTACACCTGTAGAGTATAATGATTATTTGGGGTTAAAGACCCTTTTAAACTCTCAACATCTTGAGAGTGCAAAGTTTGAAGACAAACCCGCTCATGAAGAAATGCTCTTTATCATCACCCATCAAACTTATGAGCTTTGGTTTAAACAAATCCTATGGGAAGTTGACTCGTTCTTAGAAATTTTTAAAGAAGACTCTGTAAGTGATGAAAACCTTTCTAAAGCTGTTCATAGACTTAAAAGAGTGAATGAAATTTTTAGAGTTTTAATCTCACAAATAACAATCTTAGANNGTGTATAAGAGACAGAACTATGACTGCTCTAGAGTTCTTGGAGTTTAGAAACTACCTCTACCCTGCTTCAGGATTTCAATCAGCACAGTTCAGGCTTCTTGAGAACAAATTAGGCCTTGATAAGTCTCAACGAAAAATTCACGGTGGCTGCCCGTATCACGCCTTTTTAAAAGAAGATGAGAAACCTGCCGTTTTAGCCTCTGAAGAAGAACCTTCTGTGCTAAAAAGTGTTGGCGCGTGGCTTGAGAGAACCCCTTATTTAAAAACTGAAGGATATGATTTTTGGACAGAGTACAAATCTTCTGTTGAAACTATGCTTTTAGAAGAAGAGGGCCTTATCAAGAATAACTCCAACCTTTCTGATAATGAGAAAGAAAAGAGCTTAGAAAGTGTTTCTACAACAAAATCTTCTTTTAAAGAGTTTATGGATAAAGATAAATTTGAGAATGGGGCCTGGTCGTTATCCTTTGAGGCCCTTCAAGCAGCTTTATTCATTCAACTTTATCGACATGACTTAAAGCTTCAATCAGCCAATAGGTTAATTGAACAGTTGATTGATTTAGATGAAAACATGACTCAGTGGAGAAATCGCCACGCCCAAATGGCCCTTCGTATGCTTGGGCATAAAGTTGGAACAGGAGGCTCTTCAGGGGAAGAGTACCTTCGCTCCGCTGCAAAAAACCATAAGGTTTTTACCGATTTCTTTAAACTAACAACGTTCTTTATTGATGGCAGAAAGCTTAAAAGGCTACCCGAGTCTTAGATAGGTATAAAACATGCTCCCTTAAGCATGAATTAGTCTATAAGGGAGTCTAGAATGAAGCTCATTACATTTGGCATTATATTGGTGACAACAAACGTCGCCCTAGCTAAAAACTTTACATTACAGTATCAAGGCAAAGTCGTAAAAAAAGAGTTCTGTGAGAAAGACGCCCCTAACTGTATAAGTTATAACGTCGACAATCACTTAAATGAGTGCATAATCACTTTAGAAGTAAGGCTGTCTCTTATACACATCT
>JBOEFV010000027.1:0-80844 GCA_050633065.1 Bdellovibrionales bacterium | reverse complement strand
TAAGTTTTTTTAAGTAATTTTGAAGTAAAATGTAAGAATTCCCGTATGGAAGAGCTCCTAGATTTGATAAACAGATCTTGGGGAAATTAGTATGGGGATTATTGTTCAAATTTTATTTGGCCTAACGGCTTTTTCACAAGCTTTATCAATCTGTCCAAAAGATACGAGTGACGGTAACGAGTCCTATGTTCATGAGTGTGACAGTGAAGGGTACTTGTTTAAAAAATCTAGGTTTATCAAAGAAGATTTAGCAGAAGACAATTTTTTTGAAAGAGGACAGAAAAGACCTTACAGAAGAGATGTTTATATTTCAGAATATGCAAGGCCTGCATCTTATAGATTTGAGTACCTATACCCTAATGAAGGGGATTATAGATTAAAAGAAACTAAAATTTATGATTTTCTAAATAACCTTGTTGGTGTTCATAAGATTAAAGTTGATTTTTCTAAAATTAAGAGGCCTGAGTATAAAGCTCCAAAAGCTTTAGTGATAGACAGTGGTTTTAACTGGGATCATAAAGACTTAAGTTCAAAAATCTATTTTAATCCTGAAGAAGAGCTTAACGGTAAAGATGATGATGGTGATAATCTTATTGATAACATCACAAGCCTACACGGCTCTTTAGGTGCAGGTGGCTCTGTTGATTATCAAGCTAATATCAATCAAATCGTACAGCTTCCTGCAAAAGACGCTCCTTTAAGCCACGGTGGCTTTGTAGCAAGTGTGGTTATGAAAAATATTGAAGACTATTCTTTTATAGGTGTGGGTGGGGACATTTATTCTCCAGTTTATTTATATAAAATGCTGGAGCTTATTAATAAACATGATTTAAGAGTTGCTAATATGAGTTTTGGTTTTGGGGATAAGGCAAATCCAATAGTTATAGTAAAGGACAGCTTTGAGGCTATTTCAGGAGTTATGATGTCAGCGATGAACACACTGTTTGTGGTTGCTGCGGGAAACGGAAGTGTAGACTTCCAGGAATCGAGCTACTCAGAGTATCCGGCGTGTTTTAAGTTTAGAAATTTACTGACAATAGGGGCTCTTGATACAGATGAAATCAATGAAGAAGATTTAGAGACTTATGCTCCGGCTCACTTTTCAAATGTAGGGGAGCGCTGTGTAGACTTATTTGCTCCAGGGGTTAAAGTTGGAGGAGCAGGGCTTGCAAACACACATATGAAGGCTTCAGGGACTTCAGTTTCATCTCCTTATGTGGCAAATATTGTTTTAAAGATGCATGAGATAAACGGAGATCTTAATTCTAGGGAGTTAAAGAAGATTTTGTTAGAAACAGCCTATGTTCCTCAAAATAAACTCCCAGCTCGCTCAGGAGGCGTTGTTTTTCCTAGAAGGGCATATTTAGCAGTGAGTAAAACAATTGAAGGCTTCAGTGTAGAAGATTCTATTAAGATGGCTTTAGAGAAAATCTAAGAGACAGTCTGCTTTTCACCACATTTATGACAATAATTAGAAGAGTTAAGTAGCTCCTCATTACAACGGCTGCATAAAGAAGAGCCTTTTGAGTGTTTTTTAGCATCAGTAATTTCTGCGCTCACAATACCTGTGGGAACGGCAATAATGGCATAACCAATCAACATCATCATTGAGGCTAAAAGCTTTCCTAAAGTGCTGATTGGAACAATGTCCCCATAACCAACAGTAGTCATGGTAACAATTGCCCAGTACATGCTTTTTGGGATACTTGAAAAACCCTCCTGTGCTCCACCTTCAACAATATACATTGAAGTCCCTAAGATTAAGACAAGTGAGAGAATCACCCCTAAAAAAACGAGTATTTTATACCTGCTGGCCTTTAAAGCTTCACCTAAGGTGCTCGCAGCAGTAATAAAGCGGGCTAGTTTTAAGACCCTAAAAACACGAAGCAGTCTCAAGACTCTTACGACCATGAGGTACTGCGCTCCAGGAAATAAAAAGCTTATATAGGCAGGGATCACTGCTAAAAAATCAACAATCCCAAAAAAACTTCTAGCGTATTTAAGGGGTTTGTTTGAAGCATATAAACGAAGAAGGTACTCTGCTGTGAAAAATGCAGTTAGCGCCCACTCAAGATATGTAGAAAGAGACCCCATACTTTGTTGAATGATTTTATCACTCTCTAAAATAACCGAGATAAGACTTATGGCGATTGCCCAGAGTAAAACCACATCAAAAAGTTTTCCAAGCTTTGTGTCGGCCTCAAATATAATGATATAAAGCTGCCTTCTAAGGCCTGATTCAGGGCGTTCATCTAAATTGATTGTTGAAAAATCATCTTGAGGTTCTTTCATCACTAAATTTTACGTGAAGATGAGGGTTATTTCAAATGAAGGTCTTGCTTTGAAGGGGGTGTACATAATGGAACCAGTGATTGAAATACTTTCAATCAAATTTACCTGTATCGATAATAAACAGGAACTAGTGTATATATAAGCACCGAATTCATTCATATAGGAGCGTTTTAGAGTGTTTAAGTTAGTAGTCTTTTTTTTATTTTTCTTAAATCTTCAGCTGGCGGAAGCCCAGAAGGTTAGCTTCTATGAAGTTAAAGAGACAAACACGCAAACGTTTAGTTTTGATCTATACACGCATTTAGACTGCAAGATTACAGAGGTTGAAACACTTATCTGTGCTTATATTATAGGTGAGGGTGATTTTTCAGAAGCTGATTTTGACTTAATGGTGACTTATGACAGAACAAAATATGAAAATGGAGAAGGAACTCCTGTTAGAGACCTTCTTATTTTAGAAAATATTATTGTGATTCAGTTTAAGTTTACAGAAGATGCTAAAAACACCGAAGAGGAGCAACTTGATTCTGCGGTTGAGCAAGTGGAAGCAAGTTTAAAAAAAGCCCCTCATAAGTTAACACTAACTTATTATGGTGAGGGCTTTGATAAAACAGCTATGTCAAATCCTGTTAAAAGCGAAAGCCTTTAAAAAGCCTCATCAAAAGCAACTTCACCAGTTACGCCAACTTGGTAAGCTGAAACTCTTCGTTCAAAAAAGTTAGCTAGTTCTTGAGTATCTTGAAGTTCCATAAAGCCAAATGGATTTTTAACATTATAAACTTTATCCATACTCATTCGCTCAAATCTTTGGTCTGCAACAAATTGTAGGTATGTCCTCATATCTCTTTCTGAAAGACCTGCAATGCCTTGCTCTAAAATTTCTCCAGCAAACTGCATTTCACACTCAATAGCTTCAGCAAGCATAGTTCGAATGTCTTCTTTCATTTTATCATCAAAAAGGTCCGGCTCTTCAGTGATTACAGTCTCCATGACCTGGAAGGCAAAATCAATATGAGCGCTTTCATCCCTAAAAACCCAGTTAGTTCCAGATGCCAGGCCGTTTAAAAGGCC
This sequence comes from Bdellovibrionales bacterium, assembly GCA_050633065.1. Lineage (GTDB taxonomy): Bacteria > Bdellovibrionota > Bdellovibrionia > Bdellovibrionales > UBA1609 > JALZUR01. Next base: position 77,481 of record JBOEFV010000027.1, on the reverse strand, counting down.
TTTTGACCTTAGAAAGTAAACATAAGCAAAAGCTCCAAAGAAGAACAAGCCTTCAATACAACATGCAAAGCAAATAAGGTTTAATAAGAACTGACGTCTTTGCTCTTTTGTTTCAATAGTGTCTAGCTGATTAATTGAATCCATCCATTTAAAGCAAAATTCACCTTTAGCTTTGATTGAAGGAATGGTTTCATGAGCTGAAAAAGCCTCTTCTCTTTCTTTATGGTCGGGAATGTAGGTGTCTAAAAGGGTAAGGTAAAACTGTACATGCAGAGCTTCTTCATAAAGTTGTCTTGAAAGATACAGTCTCGCCTCTGGAGAGTTGATGTGCTTATAAAGATTTAAAACAAGGTTGTTACTTACAATAGAGTCTCCAGTAGCAAAAAAAGCGACAAGTCTTTTAACTAAAAAATGCTCTTCTTTTGAAAGCTTGCTCCTTAAGTCCGTCACATCATTTGAAAAATCAACTTCATCAACAGTCCATGTGTTTTTAATTGCATCTTTATACATTTCAAAAAAAACAGGGTACTTCATTGGTCTAAGGGTTAGGTTAAAACCTGGATCTAATAACATAAAAATTCTCCTAAAAAGTGTAAAAATTAAATAGTAAAGTTTAAGAGGCTGTCTACTGACAAGCCTCGCAAACTTCAGGGTTTTCTAAAGAACAAGCTAAAGCCTCTTCTTTTGTAAAAGTCTTTTTTGCCGGTGCAGTAGAGTTTGACCCCACAGTTTTTGCAATCTTTGTAGCAGGGCGAGACCTTAGGTAGTAAGTTGTTTTAACTCCCTTTTCCCACGCATACATATACATACTAGAAAGTTTTCCTATAGAAGGGCTTTCAATAAAAAGATTTAAAGACTGACTTTGATCAATATAAGGGCCACGAGCTGCAGCTAAATCAATAAGTGCTTTTTGTGGAAGCTCCCAAGCTGTTCTGTAAAGATCTCTAATATCTTGAGGGATATCTGTAATACCTCCGATTGAGCCTTCAGCATCTTTAATTTGAGCTCTAATGTCATCATTCCAAAGGCCGCGCTCTTTAAGTGTTTGAGCCAAATACTTATTTGTTTGGATAAACTCACCAGATAAAGTTTCTCTTTTAAAGTAATTTGAAACTTGAGGTTCAATAGCTTCAAAAACACCAGTGATAGTAGCAATTGTAGCAGTAGGCGCAATTGCGATCATCAAAGAGTTCCTTAAACCATCAGTCACCATATCTTTTCTAAGATCTTCCCATCTTTCCCTATTAGTAGGCTTAACTCCCCAAAGATCAAACTGAAAGTCACCTTTTGCAGCTCTTGTTTCTTTAAAAGCTTTGTGTGGGCCAACTTGTTTAGCAATTGATGTAGATGTTCTTAAAGACCAGTAATAAACCTCTTCTTGGATCCTTGTAGAAAGCTCTAAAGCTTCAGGGCTATCGTATTTATAGCCAAGTTTAAAAAAAGCATCCTGAAGACCCATTACACCTAGCCCTACAGGTCTCCATCTGTTGTTAGAGTCTTTTGCTGTTGGAATAGGGTAGAAGTTAATATCAATTACTTTATCAAGGTATTTAACTGCAACTTGTACAGTTTGAGCTAGTTTAGTGAAATCAAACTTTCCATCAACTACATGATTTGAAAGGTTAACACTTCCTAAGTTGCAAACAGCAGTTTCATCTTTAGAAGTCACTTCTAAAATTTCAGTACAAAGGTTAGATAAGTGAATTACATTTTGAGGTTCGCCAGTCTGATTACTCTTCTTGTTACTAGCGTCTTTAAAAGTCATCCAGCCGTTGCCAGTTTGAGCTAAAGTTTTCATCATTCTAGAATAAAGATCTCTTGCTTTAACCTGTCTTTCAAAAACACCATCTTTTTCAGCTTGAGTGTATAAAGTTTTAAACTCATCCCCAAAGGTATCAACTAAACGAGGTAGTTTCTTTGGGTCAAATAGTGACCAAAGGCCGTCTTCTTTAACTCGTTCCATAAATAAATCAGGAACCCAGTTTGCAAGGTTAATGTTATGAGCTCGAGCGGCTTCATCTCCTGTGTTGTCTCTGAGTTCTAAAAACTCTTCAATATCTGCATGCCAAGTCTCAAGGTAAATACAAGCGGCTCCTTTACGTCTACCGCCTTGGTTCACAGCTGCAACAGAGGAATCTAGAGTTTTAAGCCAAGGAATAAGGCCGTTTGATTTCCCATTAGTTCCTTTAATTAAAGACCCTCTAGATCTAACTCTAGAAAAAGCCACTCCAATTCCACCGGCAAACTTAGAAAGTAAAGCGATGTCTTTATATTTATCATAGATATCAGCAAGGCCATCAGCGGGGCTGTCTAATAAGTAACAACTTGAAAGTTGAGGTCTTAGGGTTGCGGAGTTAAAAAGTGTGGGGGAGCTAGGCATGTAGTCCATTTGAGAAATTAGATCATAAAATTCTTTAGCTTCAGGAAATGAAGTTCCTAAACCACAAGCAACACGCAAGAAAAAGTACTGTGGAGTTTCAACAACCTGGCGAGTTTCAGGGTGTTTTAGAAGGTATCTGTCATAAACTGTTTTAAGTCCAAAGTATTCAAACTTATCATTTCTTGTTCTATCAATGATTAGGTTTAAAGCTTCTTTGTTTTCAAAAACAAATTCAGCCTTTTCTTCAGAGATTAATCCTAGCTCACAACCTCTTCTTACTGAATCAAAGAAGTTTGAAATGTTTTGAGTAGAAACCTCTTCTTGGATGTATCTGTTTAGCAGTCTTTGAGCTAGTTTTGAATAAGCAGGGTCTTCGCTGATCAGCATTGAAGCTGTCTGCATGCAAAGTTCATCAAGTTCTTTGGTTGTTGCTCCATCATAGAGTCCACTGATGGCTTTTGTTGCAATTCTCATAGGATCAACTTCTGGTAAACCATTTGAACAGGCGATCACAACGTTAACTATTTTATTTACATCAACAGGAACAAGGTCTCCGTTTCTTTTTTTAACGTGCATTACTTTAGGAGCTCCAGTTGTATCTGAAGGTTTTGTTGTCTGGGTATTTGTTGAGTCAGTATAGACCTCATTAGTCGTTATTTTCTCTATATCTACATTCATCATGAACTCCTTTTAGTGTTTTCCACTTTTCAAACCTGGCTGTACTCATTAAGCAGGCGTTAAATTTTATGTTTAAAGACAGCTATAGCATTATGAGTTTGCATAGAAACTCATCTGCTTTAAGCTTGTTTTTTGTTTAAGTAATGAAAACTTCAGGGCTTTTAGTTATAAACAGTTCTAAAACTTATTTTTGTAGCCTGAGGTTTTCGCCCCCACTCATTTTTGATTTTGTCGAGAAGCGCAAAGTACTTATTCTTCAAGACTCCAGTCAAACTGGAAAAAAAAATGTCTTTTTGCATTTCTTCTTGCATCCTTTTAATGAAGCAGGAAAAAAGTAATCAGCACAAAGCAAAGGCATTTTCTTTTGATTTCACATGATCAAAAAGCACATGAAACTTGTGTATAAGTTTTTCATCGATCGCGGCGCAGGCCAAAGAATCTGGGTCTGGTTTTCGTTAAAAAGAGGTAGTCAAAAATTTGACTATAAGAAGGGGTTTTTGGAGCTTTTAGTAATAAAAAAAGTAGGAGAAGGACAAAAAGCTACTACATATAGAGAATTTATTACAAAAATAACCATATATTGAGTTTTGACTAATAGGCCCGACTATAATCTTGTTTAAAAACAACAGTAAGGATAAGCTTTCTCTATAAGAAAGGGGGCTTTTTTGAGAAGAGAATCAATCTTTATTCGTTATATAATAGGAGTTGTTTTTGGACTTCTTGTACTCGCTCAGCCCTCATATTCTTTTAGTCCTGTAGGAATACAAAAATACAAGGAGAACTCGGCTTTAAATCCTTTGTCGATTAAAACAGGTGCTTTATACCTTAGTCACTATCATCAAAATTTTAATCAAACTTTTTATAGCTTAGATGTGAAGGTTAAAAAAGATCTTTCATACGGTGGACATTTTGTATTTGATGGGTTTGGGCTTTTAAAGGTTGAAGGAGATGGGGCGTCTTCTTATTCTTTAAGAGAGATGTATTACTCAAATAAGTATTCATCAAAGCTTAAGTACACTGTGGGTAGAAAAATTGTTAATTGGTCAGACCTTGAAGACTATCTTCCGGCAGGTTTTTGGAACAATGCATGGGATTTTAACAAGGCAGCTCCTGTAAAAGAAGGACTTTTTGGGGCCTTTGTAGACTATAAACTCTCAAAGGACTCAAAAGTAGAGTTTTTCGTAAGCCCTATATCAATACCTAAAGCTACTTCTCACTATAAGTTTAATGATGACGGGACTGTTAAGGCTCATACTCTTTGGTTCACGCCGCCCCCAGAGACGGTGAACTATGAAGGTGATCAGTATGCTGCTAGATATTTTTTGGATGTAGATATTGCTGATCTTGTTTTAGAGCCTCAAATAGGTGGAAACTTTAAATGGGCAAATGATGCAACATTTGTGAGTGCCTCTTACCTTTATGGGCCTAGTAAAGATATTGATATGGCTATTGATTTTTCTTTAAATGCAACAACTCCTGATACCAATGTTGATGTGTTTGTTTTACCTAAGAGGGTAAATGTTCATAAAGGAACTCTAGAGTTTGGTAGAAAGTGGAACAAGAACTCTAAAACAACAATGAGTGGAAGTTACAGGCAAAGGGTTAAAGGCCTTTCTTCAGATATAAACGACAGAGAAAGTCATATAGGAACAAGTTCTGGGGGGATTTATCAAATTGCTCATGAACAGTTTTTTAAAGATAAAAGCATTCACACAATGGTCCATGTTATTGAAAACACAGCAATAAAGAACGTTGCAAGTGGGGAGCTTGATGAATTTTTACTTACATCATTACTTGTGCCATTTAGATATAGAAGAGGTATTGGTGGAAGTTTTGGTTATAAAATTGGTTCAAGATTAAACGCCGGGCTTTATGGGTATTACGATACAGAGTTAAAAGGTGTGATGGGCGATTTTAAACTTCAAATGAACTTTAAGAGAGTAAATGTAGCCTTAGGTTATAATTTTGTTGAAGCTCTTGGGGCAGAGACAAAAGAATTTTATAAAGATTTTAGAGAGAATGATTCTTATCACATGGGAGTTTCTTATGTTTTTTAAAGTTGTTTTTTTGTTTGCTGCTGTTTTTCTAGCATGCTGCTCTAATAATCATAATTTTAAAGAAGACAACCCTGTAGTGAGTTTAAGCTATGATTCAAACTGTTTAAGCAGCCTAGGGAAAGCGATAGAGCTTTATGCAGATGAACTTATGTCAGAGACAGAGGTTAAGAGAAACTTTAAATGTGTAATAGACGCTGTTGATTATGTTCAGGTTCGAGTTAAGGGTGCTGAAGAAGGTGTTTACACAGCTTCAGAGATTAAAAACTTTTTAAATAAATTTTTATATAAAGACAATAAAAAAGAAATAGGTTTTTATGAGACTCTTTTGGTTATTAAAGGAGAGCTTTTTGGTGGGGAGAAGGAAAAGCTTACTTTTTCGGATTTAAAAACTTTAAAGAGTTTTTTAATAGAAGCACAAGATCTGGCTGTATCAATAAGACCAAACGCTTCAGAGTTTTTGTTTAAAAACGCTTTCTCAAATGATGTAAATATTAAAGCGACAGCTAAACCAGTAATTCAATTTCTTGGAAAATGGATTTTATTTCAAAAGAGAAATTTAGACATAGGCTCCATACTAGATTTTTTAAAAGAAGCGGATGTTGAAATTAAAGCCCAGGATAGTTGGGTGGCTTTTTTAAATCTTTTAAGGTCTGTGGATTCAGATAGTAAAGAGATTACAAATGAAGAAAAGCTTAATTTCATTAGTATTTTTGAAAACTACTATATTCAGGCTATGGATCTTTATAGGGGGGTTGATGGAGATTGGGAAGTTGAGAGAGAGTCTTTCTTTGAGTTCTCCTCTACAGTAGATTCATTCTTAATAGACCTTTTAGATTCAGTTAAATCCCATCCAGAAAAAAAATGGTCTTTTAAAGACCTGACTCATTTAACAAACCTTATTAGTGAATATGAAGTTTTGAGTGAAAAACTTTCTTTGGACGTTCAAGAGCACATTTTGAAGGTTCTTTTTGTAAAGTACTTTAACGGTGACAGTGGTGAGGCTGTTTTAAATGCTGTTAATTTTCAAAAAATAATTTTGGCTTGGTCTGATATTAATGAGTTTTTAATAGAGGCTAAAGAAGTAGAAGGTCACGTGGGAACAAGTTTTCCTTTTGTGAGAGAGGGGACTGACTCATTTTCTCAATTTACTCAAAGAAGATGGCCCTCTTTAGTTAGAGAGAATAGAACAATTTTAATTCCAAGTAGTGACCCTGTGGTGGAGTTCACATTTCAGTCTTTATTTCATGTGAGCTGGCAATTTCTAGCTGCCAACATATTGGTGGATGCGTATTCAGAAGATGAATCAAGAAAGTCAGGAAGTGGCGGGCTTAACTTAGATCAGGTAAAAGCCGCGTACTTAGATGTTTTTGTGCTTTTAAAAGAAATAGGCTTTTTAGATGAGGGCAGCCGTGGGGGTTGGTTTAGAATATATAATGAAGGAAACTTATTTGTTCCATCTGCAGTAGCTGATGACTCAGTTACTGTGAGTGAAATGGCCGATTATGCAGCCTATATGTTTTCAGCTTATTTTGCTGGAGATTATATTTCAGACTATATGGAGCCACACTGCCCAAATTTTGGAGAAGACTGTTCATTTGTTTTAGTTCAAGAAAAATCTAGTGAGGTCTTTGAGTCACTTCCAGGTATGTGGAGGTATTTAGACGGGAATACTCCAGAGAAATCTTATGCTAGATGGCAGAAGGGGTTTGAGTATGTTGCAAAGCTTACGAATGATGACTCCCCATATGAAACATCACACTGGTTTAGAGGGTCTGTAGCTAATCAGTATAATGAAGTAATCTTTAGAAAGTATGATTTAGACAGATCAGAAACTTTAAATTTTGAAGAAGTGAGCTTGGCTTACACAGACTTTAAAGAAGCTTTAAAGCTACTGCCAATGGTTAAGGGAACTCCAGTTGAAGACAATGACAGTCAGTTAAAATCACTTCTTACCTTGTTTGTTAAAAAGGGTAAGGCTCCAAAATTTAGAAATGGACGCCCTACAGGGACCCTTATTAGACACGTTGCTGTGTGTGGCAGTGTTTATGAGAGTACAAATAATGAGTGCACCTTTGAAAGTGACCGCTCTAAAATGATGTCAATTTTGGCATATTTAACGAAAATTAGTGACGAATTCTAAATAAATTTTATGTAATCTTGAAAAAAAGTGTCTATTCAAAATTATGGGGTTTTCAGATATCTTGTGAAAATTTTACAACCCCTAACAGTCTAAAATACCTGTAAAACAGTATAGAGGGCTCTTAAAGAGCATTTAGTGCTTATGAATAGATTGTGCGGTTATAAATTTATAATTCTTTCAGTTATGTGTTTTTTAGACACAGCAGCTGCAGCGAGTTCGGCACATGAAATTAAACTAACCTCATCTTTTATGAATTTCGCAGAAATTAAAAACACAGATCAAGACAGTCATCTTGATTTAAATTTAGAATACAAATCAGAGTATTTCTTTTCAAAAAAAACTAAAGCAAATTTATCAGCTTCAGCTTATGTAGCGTCATACCCAGATTTTGTAATTACTCTTCCAGAAGCAGATGTGGTGTTCTCTTTTGGTGACAGTTCAGTAAGGGTAGGGCGAAGTAAAGTTAAAAATGTTTCTTATCTTGATGAGGATTGGTTCTTAGGTGTTCAGACAGCGTTTTTAAGAATGAACCCTTTATATCCTGAGCAGCAAGGGAGAATGGGTGTAACGTACCGTTTAGAGTCAGATCAGGTGTTTGCAGAGTTTTATGGTTCTCCTTTATCTGTACCCGGGCAATTTCCAGGGTTTAAGGTTTCTGATAGCGGAAAAGTTACATCAGACAACCCATGGAGTAGACTTCCACCTGAACAAGCAGTTCTTACGACAGGGGCTGAGTTAAACCTTAGATATGATGTTGTAGATGATTCAATCCCAGAGCTTGTTTTAGACCATCAGTTTGGTGGGGCCCTAGGGGTTCACACTGATTATCTAAGAATTGTTGGTATGTACTCTAATAGACCTTCAAAACAAGTAGACTTTTTATTAGATGCAAAGCTCCAAACAGGAGCAGAGAGTCTAGTTGAGATAAAAACCAAGCCTGTTTTCTTAAGAGAGCATTTTTTTGGTGTCCAGGCTGAATCAAAATGGTTTGACGGGTTTACAATGAAAAATGGATTTTACGGTTTAGTCTTAGAAGATGATGAAAATCCATTTAAATACCAAACATCTCATCCAGACTATTTTTTTATAACAACAAGTTTGGATTTAATAATTGGAAAGTATGAGTTTCTTCTGCAACATCTCTACACTAAAGAGAGAGAGAATGTGCAAGATGATGTTATTTATATAGAATCTTCTAGGTTTTTATATAAGAATGCTTTTTCTTTAGTGGCTAAAAATATAATGTATGAAAAGGTTAAAACAAACATTGGCGCGATTTATTCATATAAAGAAGAGAACGCTAGGTTCTTTATTGAGAGTAGTTATGTTAAGAGTAGAAACTGGTCTTTCTTCGGGCGTTTAAACTTAATTCATACATTTGATGACGAGAAAAATGAAGATGGAGGCTTATCTATATCATCTGGTATGGAAAGTTTTGCCGCTTTAGACAGTATAAACCTTGGGGTGTCATATGTATTCTAAGGCGACCCTTATACTTCTACAGATAATGCTTATAACGGGCTGCTCTTGGTGGGGCGGGGAAAACACTGACAATAGAGTAGTAAAATTTGACGAGAGTGAAATACTGGGAACTTCTTCAGAGTGCTTAGATGGATTAGATACATTTTTCTCGACATACTTTAAAGGGTTGTCTCAAGAAAGAGATATAAAAGAGAATCTTTTTTGTATTAAGGACATGTCTGGAAAAATATTTGAATATGCTCAAGAGGGGTCTGTAGAGAAGGGTTTTTCTAGAAGCGAGATATACAATTCTTTTAAAGCAGTTTTTCCAAATAAAGATCAAAAATCGATTGAAGGTAATGTTGAGTTACTTTTTTTAGTAAAAAGACTCTTTATTGGTGGTGAAGAAGATGGTTTCTCTAGATCTGAGAAGGAGAAATTTGATAGTGCTCTGGTAAAGGTTGAGCAAGAACTTATTGCAGCGAGAGTGGTTATTAAACATTTATTTTACTTTCATGAGGACAGCTTATCTTCTAGAGAGAAGAGTTTTGATCTTCTAAGGACATCTTTTGAATCTTTAGATTCAATTCGTAAAGAGTCTGGGGGAGTCATAGTAGAAGAAGAGTCTTTAAGCATTATAAAGCATGTTTTTAAAGACAATAGCTCAATTTCAAAATTTAGAAATATCGCACTTGTGGCAAAGAGGTACTTATTTGGGAGTGGAGAATCTTTTTTAAACTCTCAAGGTGAGTTTTTTACGCGTATATTTAACGCTTTAGAGGTGCAGTCCAGGCTTCACTCTGTTGATTTTTCTGACGGGTTCTTGGTAGGAAAAACTTTTTATGATCTTCAGGTGGCACTTGAAATTCTAACGGGTAAGCTTAGGTTATGGTCAAGCTTAGACGAATCTTACTCTTTGCATATTGATGATGTTAAAGATTTAGTTTTTGAGTTGCGTGCTCTTGGTGTTATGAGGAGTATGTTTACAGATGCAGAGCTTGTTAATAAAAGTTTTGAAAAGTTTTTGTTAAAAATCTTTAAGTCAAATAAGTTTACCTTAGAGTCTTTTGAGCAGTTTTACCATATTATTCAAAATTGGATTAGAAGGCCGAATAGGATTATTTCAAAGTATGAGTTTCCTTGGGCTGTTGGCCGTTTAGACGGATTAAGAAAAGAGTCTGTGTTGATTTTAGATGAAATTGGATCTTTTCATAAGCCTCAGTTTTTATCAGGAGTCGGTAAGCCGGTACTTTTAAAAAGAGATGATGAGGATTTATCTGAAGAAGAGGAGTACTTTGATTCAAGTTTAAAGCATACTCTATACACTCTTATTTTTGAGTTTTTTAAAGCTTATTCGTCAAATGAGTCTTTATCAGCGAAAGAAGACAATGCTCTTTCATTGGAATTTGCTGAAGTTAAAAATATCTTTGATGATTTAAGACCTTTAGCTTTAGAAATGGGCTTTGCAAACCCTTACACTTGTAACTCTGAAAACAGATCTTTTGTTGAGGCAGACTCTTTAACACTAAATGGTAATGGAGATAATAAATTATCAATTAATGAAGCTGTTGAGTGGATGGGAACAATGATTTCTGTAGGCAGTGTTTCTAAACATATGTTTGATAAAGTTGAGCCTAAGTGTGGTATTCCAGGGATTAAAGTGCTTGGTTATAACTTTGTTTCTAGGTCATGTGCTGCTAAAGAACTTTTTGGAAGAAGTAGGGTTATAGGAAGTTATTTTCCAAGTACATTGCCGTACTTAGAGTTGTTAAACTCAGAGGGACGAAAAGAAGAGTTTGAAAGTGATTTAAATAGTTGGATTTTAACTCCAAAAGCTGGAGACAGCACAAGTTATTCAGATTTTCTTTCAACAGCTTTTAATACTTGTGGACAAGAGGATTTCCCACTTAATAGAGGAGAACTTAATTCAGTTGTAGCGGTAAATTATTACTTAGAGAATATTTTTTATCAGTTTGATAAGACAGGCCTTAAAAGTTGGGTTTTAGGTGATGACCCTAAAGGCTCAGATTTTATCATCGATGGTGGTGAGCTTTCAAATTTTTTAGAGGGGAAATTGTCATTTCAAATGGATAATCTAGTTAAACTTTATGAAGACAAATACCCGAATATTAAAAATATCGTAAAGGGAAGAACAATAAAGAACACTTTAACAAGTCTTCCTGAGGCTAGTGCAAAGTTTGACAGGATATCTGTGTTTGGGCTGGTTGATGGGGCTATCAGTGGGTTTTTTGCACAAGAGCCACATCAGTATGAGAAAAACTACTGTAATGATGTGTACTCATCATTTAAAAAGAATGATATTTTTTATAGAACAGAAGAACGCTTAATGTGTACTCCTGATTAATAAAAATTATTTTTCAAAAGACTCTAAGTGAGTTTTAGAAACAAGGTCATGCCCCAACCATAAAACAGGCTCTGTAGGCTTAGACGCTTCACACAAAATAGCTTTCCCTGTGGTTTTAAAAACAACCTGACTAAGAGGGAGCGTAAGTAAGCTCTTAGGGTCTTTATGAAGGCTGATTAAGTAGTCTGAAGCCTCTTTCATTTGAGCCATCCGTGGCTCCTCATTATGTTGAGGCCAAGTGTCCCAGTGTACCTTAGTTACAGCAGGGTCAGTGTTCATATACTGTTGAGTGTATGTGTCGATAGTATCAATGTCTTTTGGATCGTTTAAAAGCTCTGCACAAACTGAATGAACAGATGTTTCTTTTCCATCATTTTCAAATTTTAATGATCTTAATAAAGGATATAAACAAACCTCAACGCCCATAAATACACTAGAAGATGCTGTTAGAATTTCAGGGGCGTTAAAGACTTGAGTGTGTAAGCCTTTATCCCAGTACTTTTTAGCAATATTCTCAAGTTTAACTTTTGCCCATCCTTGTAGATAAGGAGCATATGTCTGCCATTTGTATTCATCACCTAAAAGAGGCTCGCAACCGTGATAGCCGTAAGCAGAATAACTTACAGATTTAGCTTTATCTCTTACATTTTCTGTTTCAGTGATAAGTGTTTCAAAAGTATTTGCTGTAACTTCATCAAAAGTCATTGAACAAAGTTTCCCGATTTCAGAATCCCAAAACTCTTTAGAGTATAAAAATCTTTTTCCAGATCCTTTAAAGACTCTATTTAATAAAGGCATAAGGATTTTTGCTCTAGGAATTCCACCTGCCATTGTGTGAGCAAAGTGCACATTTGTTTCAGCTGTTACATGTTTATCTAGAACTTCATTAATAAAAAGGCGAGAATTTTTTAAGAATCTTCCAAGACCAGCCTTTTGAGATTCCTTAATCTGATCCCAGTCGATCTCAACAGTATTCCACTCATCTCTTTTTAACCCCTTAAGTTGATCGCAAGGGCTTAAGCCTTTTGAGCTTTTATCTAAATCAAACCCTGCTTCAAGAGGTATGTTTATAAGGTCACTCTGGCCTTTTTGAGCGATTTCTTCAGCAGTGAGCACTCTAAGTTCATTATTCTCATCACGTCTTCCTACAGTGCCGTAAACGACCTTCATTCCGATTCTTTCAGCCTCTTGGACCATGCCATTAACATATCCTTGGTCAAAGACCTCTCCAAAGACCACTAAAAGATCTCCACTTTTAAATTTAGAGTTTTGAGGGCAAGAGCGTAAAGCTTTGAAATTTTCCATAAAGTCTCCTTCTCTAAGTGCAACCAGTTGCATCTAGGTGATAAATATTCAGAGGAAATATATTTTTTAAATGAACTTATTACAAGGATTTACGTTAAGATTTGCTTAGGGTTCTTTGGGTGGTCAAAAGATAAAAAAAATTCAAAAGCCCTTTCATATCTAAAATATGGGTAAAAGAGTAGTGAAAGCGAGTATATAAGCAGTTGATGTTGTGAACTTATTACAGCTTTTCAGTAAAGATTTCAGTCTATTTAAGGAAGAGGCTGTGAGTGTAAAAATTTCTATACTTTTTTCTTGAGCGAGTTGCTAAAAATCTAGTTCTAGAAGCGTTAATTGTCATATTGTTTGGCTGTTTTACAGCGGAGCTGTTGAAATACATTATATGAGGGCTACCTAAGTATGAATCTTGAACTGTTGATAATGTTGAACTTGATTTGTATGGGGGGAGTATAGAGTTGAAACATAATATTTTTACTATAATCCTATTAACTTTTTTCGCTTCAGCAAGTTCTTTTGCGGCGACATCTACAAGAAGACATCTAACAAGTAAAGAGTACTTTGCTCGCTCTTTCACTGAGAAAAATTGGCATTTAAGACTAAAGCTTAATCAAAGAGCTGATGCTTGGGACAGTAAGTTAGAAAACAGTATTAGATACCGTATTTATGTGAGCCCAAACTTCTCTTTAAAAATGTCAGAGAACTTTTTCTTAACAGCAAATGTTAGCCTTGGGGACACAATAGGAAGTGTTCAGTCTAGATTTGGTGACTTAAGAGCTGACAGCTTTATTTATCTTCGTGATGCAAGAATGTATTATAGAAACAACATTAAAACTGAAAAAAATGATTATTTTTATACACTTTCTCTTGGGGCTATTGAGCAAAGAAGATTTTTAAGAAAATTTGATCTTTTTATGTCTAAAAGAGCGCTGCCAGGTTTTGAGCAAATATTTAAATTTTCTAGAAACTACAGAAAGAAAAAATCTTTTGGATTTGATTTAAGATTTTTTGAGGGCGTTCCAACTTCTCAAGCAAAGACCCTAGATTTTAATGAAAAAGAAGATATTCCTTTACTATTAAACGGGCGTCTTGAAATGTACTTAAAAGACATGGATCTTAAGCCATTTGGGTATAGAGCTGGCCTGAGTATAGGTTATTTTGATTTTTCCTCGCTTCCTGCAGTAATTGCTGATGAGAGTAGAATTTTTGGTAATACGGTTGATGGAATTGGTGGAGCTGCAGAATTTAGATATGACTTTAAGGGGTGGTACGCTGGTTGGACGGCAGCAATCGGTTTTAATCGCTTTGAAATCTTCCCATATATAGACATGATAACCAACACTGCAGCCCCAAGTGGGCGTAACCAGGGACAAAGAGCAGGTGTCCATTTTAAGTATCATGACAAATCTTTGTACAGTTTGGACCTAGAGCCTTTTAGCTTCTTTAATGAGTCAGACGCCTCTGTAGCTAGCTACAACGGCTCTACATACGGGCATAACAACCGTGAAGGTTTTGGCATAAATTTAGCATTAGAATTACCGAAGCGGGACCTTAAATTTTGGCTGACATATGTCTATTCAGACATTTTGGAAGAAAATAGCGATCTTCAAGTACCGTATCACTTTGTAGGCTTTAAAATGGAGTATAAGCATGACCTTTAAGAAGAACAGTAGCAGGACGTTTCTAGCAGTTATCACTGTTCTCATGCTGTTTACAGGGTGTATTAAGTCAGAGAGCCCTAAAGAGCTTGATGCTACAGCTAAGGCCGAATCAATGGGCTTTGAGGAAGCTGAGCAAAATGCAACATTTTATATTGATGGAGAAGCAAGGGGTGATGTTGTTAAGCAAATCACTTCACTTGATGGGGCAACAAAAGAAGTTAGAGGTTTAACATACAGATTTACAGTTTGCCTTAGTGAAAAAGCAACGACAAGAAAGTTACAAAATTTTGAATTTGAAGTAAGCAGCCCTGAGAGTGAGCAGCCAAACTTTTCAAAAGTTGAAAAAACTGACCCAACAGGATGCTTAGTGTGGTCAGAAGACATTATGTTTGATGTAGGTAAGCCTAATCCTCAACCTGTGTTGTTGTTAAGAAAAATAAAATCTATAGATGGAAGCAGTAGACAAGGTGAAGTGAGCTTTATTTTTCAAGTGTTTCCTTGGGCTCAAGTGTTGTCATCTCAAGCGCACCCTGTATTTTACTATTTAAGAGGTGACCAAAGAAACCTATATAGAGGTCAAATTCAAAGGTTGTTTTCAGGAAACTATAATCCAAGAACAAGACTTGAGTATGATGAGAATGAAAAAACTCAACTTTATGTAAGTAGAGTAGGTTATAAACTTACAGGGCTTCCATTTTCTGTAATCAAAAGAGATATGCAGCCTAGTAAGGAAGAAATTGAAGCTAATGGCATTTCAGCTCTTTCACCAAATTCTGATTATGTTTTAAGACCAGAGGCCAATAACCCACAAATAGATAGGCTCTTACGAAATTTAGAAAACAACAATCAGTCTCCACTTGCTGAGGTTAAGCCACAACCAGCTTTTGATGGGCTGTATACAGATTTGATTTTAACTATAAATCTTGCTCAGCCATATACAGCAGTAAATGGAATGATGCCAAGAAGCCAGAGAAGTGGTCGTTTTCAAGTTTTACCATATATCTACGCTACAGATTATAATAGAGAAGGAGATAGAGTTCTTCTAAATCCAGGAATGGACAGTATCGTAGCGGAAGTAAATGAAAAGGGTGATTTAAACCTTCATTATAAAGGTATACTGCCTTACGCACCAACTTCAGGGAACATTCAATTGGCATTACAAATTACTCCAATGGATAACAATGCTGCAAAGTATGAAACTGTAGAGGAGCTTTTTGATGTAGGCTCTTATATGGATCTTATTGGTAGACAGGGTAAGGTTATGGAGCATCCTGAGAACTTTGCAGGAACTTTTAATTTTGCAAGGCATGCTAAAGAGTCAGTAGGTTATGAAGAAGCTTTAAACAGGTCACACTTAAGAATAGCAGAGCCTTACAACTTCACTCTAGCGGGTGTTAGATTTAAAACAATTGAAGCTGGTGAAACAGCTAATAAGCGTACGGTTATCTTTAATGTGAATACGTGTGTAGGAAGGTTAAATTTTCAGTCTAAAATCCTACCAGGGCAAGAGTTTGAGGTTATAGCTAGGCATTTTAAAAATCCTAAAGCTGAAGCTGAAGATGAGAATGCTGACAATGAAGGTCGAACTCCTATTTTTGAAACTTCAGATTATAAAGACGTTAAGCTTTTTGGAGAAATTGATGGTGATAAGATTAGAACGGATGCAAAAGGCTGTTTAAATTTTACAGATAAGATCAGTCATAAATATTATCAGACAGAGCGTTTGATGAGACGTAAATACTATATCAAAGCAAAAGATGATGTTCAAAACTTCACTAAAGAGCTTACATTATACTTTAATCCTTGGGATGAAAAATTTGGTACATTAGGAACGGATGCAAGATCTGTATCTCAAACATTCTTAAAAGAGCTTAATGAGAGAGATAAGATTGAGCCAAGGTTTTATATTCAAGATTTTAGATATGAAACTTTAAGATTTAGATACGAAATTGATAAGAATATGAATCTTGTGGTTAAGAAGACTGTATTGTTCAGGGCTTATCCAAGAGTTATGCGTTATTCAAATGTCCTTCAAGGGATCAACTCGATATTTCCTATCAGAGATGGTATCTACTTGATGAAAGTTGCATATCAAAAAGATTATTTAGATCCTGCTGCTAAAGGCATTAGGATAAGATCAGAGGCTATTGATACAGACCCTTCATCAAATAGAGCAGGGATGACAGAAGAGCCGTTGATTGAAAGAGTTGATGCTGACGGGAACACTATAAGATCTGATAAGGACTCAGCGGCTGCTGAGGCTTACGCAGATTCTAACGGTGCTCATTTAGATGGGTCTCAAAAAGTTATCACACCATATGACCCAGGTAAGAAAACATCGATTAGTATTGTTAAAAAGCTTATTCGTGTGAATTCAGGTGCTATTGTAACGCCAATTGAATTCTCTGTTAAAGATTTAAGACTTTTAAGAATTAGGGCTCAAGTTTTTGTACAAATTGAAACTGTAAACCAAACACGTTTGCAGTTAGTAAATATGGCAAGTCGTGAGATTGAAAAAGCAATAAATTTGTCTAAAGGCGCGCCTACGGATATTGCTAAACTTCCAAAAGAAGAGCAAAGACAGATCATTCAACAAAAGATGAATGCTTTAGACACATTAGCAAAAGCGATCCCTGATGATTTAGAATATACAAAAGATGATGCTTCAGAGCTTTTAGAAGTTTTTAACAAGCCTGAAGTTATTACGGCTTTTAGCCCGTTTATTCCAGGGGGTAAGCTAAGTTCAGTGGCTCGTATGCTAAGTGAAGAGCCTGCTGATGATGACTTCTTAAAATCAGTTATTGATTCTTCATTTGCAACTGAGCAAAATTACATTCAAAAACTTCAAGCTGAAACTGAAGACTTAAAGCTTCAATCTGTTATTCCAGTTGAAGAGAGAACTCATGATGTTGAATCTCAAACAACAGCAGCAGGTCAAAGTGTGGATGTTTATAGATATGAGACATCAGAAGAGTTTAGAGCTTTATGTGGTCCAAGTCATAAGGGATATGACCAATGTGTAAGTGAAAACACAGCAAAGGATCCTAATTTTGATGAGCGTGCTTGTAAGTGTTATGACAACTTAAGCCGCGATTATAAAGATTTTTCAACTGACCATGGTGACACTATAGCGGGGCTTAGCGCTGAGCTACAAGCAATGGCTGAATATAAAGATTTTATGTCAGCATCATCAATATTAAATAAAGTCATGGCAAGTAGCCAGGAGTTCTTCTCAGAGCTTTCAGATGAAGATGCTTTAACAAAATTACTTTTAAATGATTTTACTCTGGCTCAAGCAGAGGCTGATATAAGTGATCTTGATCTTTTGAAAGATGAAGTTGTTGAAGGTGTTGATATTGATAAGAGAACATTTGTAGGACCGCTTACGTTCTTAAACAACTCTAATGGTGGTGCTTTAAGGCCAACGGACAATTTAGATGAAGCTTATTGTGTTACAGATGATTGTAACTCATTAGCCTCGGACCCTCTTGATAAGTATAGTGCTATTGAGAACTTTGATTATGAGAGATCTCCTTACCATGGATCCATTGCTCACTTTGCAGGTAAGCATGTAGATGACTTTATTAAAGGAAGCACTGTTCAGGTTGGAGATGAAACAAAGACAATTCCGTCTTATAAAGAGTTTAATGAAAATGAAGAAAAAACATATGCTGTTAAATCATTGCTTTCTAATTTTGTTGAAGAATTTAATTTAAACTATGTTTCTTTAAAAGATAAAAAGATTCAAGAGTATGTTTGTGATGATCCAACAATGGTTGATTTTGAGGAAAATAAGAATAACTGTTTAGTTGATTATACAAGAAAATTCCTGACTAAAAAATCAATCTTAGATGATTTTAAAAAGTACTCGACAGATGAAAGTATTAGCACGCAAAAAGTGAGTGAAGAATTTAGTGTTGATGAGGCCTTTTTAGAAAATGTTGTTAAAAAAGACCATGGAGGCCTTCAGTGTACAAATAAGGTGGTTCCTGCAAGTTACGCTAAATTTACTGAGACCGAGTATGCAAAGTTTTGCTCTCTTATGACTTATGGGGTTTTTGCAAAAAACTACTCTAAACTTACTCAAGACTTCATAAAGAAAGCAAAAAATAATGAAATTGAGCATAACCCAATAGGGACTAGGCTTTCTAATACAAATATACTGGGACTTAAAATTAGAAGTAACTTCTCTGATATTTATACAGGGGACTATAAGCCTAATGTGGCTCCTTTTGTAAACCGTGTTTATAAGAAGTGTTTAGAATATGCGGCTAAAGGGGAGTTTAATGAGCCTTTAGCAATAGAGAGAAAGTATAGAATTGAAGAGACGGGCCGTTATTACTACTTAGGTGGAAAGGCTTTGAATATTACACTTGGGCAACAAGTGGGTATTTCTCATAAAAATGATAGCAACAAGCTTCATAAAATGGACATAGGGTCTATAACAAGCTTTTTGCCAAGCTTTTTAAAAGGCTATGGTTACTCTTACTCAAGAGGTGAGGGGATTTCAGCAAATGATGGTTTAAATGTTCAACAGGGGACATTCCTTGTGATGCAGAATGCTGAATTTGATGTAGAGCTTAAAAAATATGAACAGTGTTTAGTGTTAAAATGGTCCAACGGTTTCTTAAAAAACAGAGACACAACAGGTATGTTCTTTAGAAATCCTCTAGTAAAAGCTGCTGAAGATAATAACCTTACTCTTAATGGAGAAGATTATAGAGAGCATATTTACAGAAAACTTACTGAAGGCATGATGATTTGTTCAGGTGAAGTTGATGAAGAGCCTTTAGCTATTAGAGAGACATATTATTATTTCACACAGCATTTTACTGAAGGTGATATGCAGGATAGAGCGGATATCCATAACCACCCGTGGTTGTTGTCTTTAAGAGGGGTGAGAGAGTTTGAAACATTCCTTCTTTCAACGTTGTCAGACCATGAGGTCTCTGATGCAACACCAGAAGATTCAGCTGTACAAGCAGTTGAGCTTGTAGGGATGGGTAAGTTACTTGAAAGTGACCTTGCTGCAGAGAACTTAGATGGTACAAGCTATGAAGGTTTTGATAAATTTAAGAGAAACTCGTGGCCACTAAGGCAGCTTATTAGAACTTATAGAAAGGTGAGTCCAACATTTCCAGGCCTGTATACTCAGCTTAATAGAAAGGAATATGAGGTTAAACAATGGCCGTGGGATGGAAGTGTGCCAGGTCAGAAGTTTGATAGCAGTGAAGGAGTGAATTGTTACTCTACAGAGCAGGAGGAAGTTAAATGATTAAGATGAACATTTATAAATCTGTAGCAGTAGCTATTTTATTATCAATGTCGACAGCTACACTAGCAGGAGCGGTTTCTTGTAGAGGGATTTTAGAGAATAAGTCTGGTGTGAATAAAGTATATGATGACGTTTATAGAGATTTTAAAGCTTTAGAGATTACAGCAGCTGTTGCTCTTGCAGCAGAGCTTAAAACTAGATTAGGGAACCTTCCGTTGATTGATTTTGAAGGGGTCCCTGTAGGTAATTACAAAACTGTTCCTAGGGTTAAGTATGCTGCAAGAGATAAAGTGTCTGCTGACAATTATGACTTTGGTCGAATCAGTTCAAAGGATAAAGCTAGTATTTTAGCAGATCTGCCAATGCTTATGGAGAGAACTTTAAGAGTTTCCCTATTTCACAGGCGCCGTTTAGGAAGAGAATTTGATAGAACGTTTAGTGTTGAAATGACAAGAGAATTACTTCAGAGAAATGAAGAGTTTCTTTCTCGATTTTTAGAAGAAAACTTTCATGCTATAGTGTTAAATGCTGCAAGAATGCCAACGCTTCCTTTAAGAACCAAATTTTTCCTTTTTGTTAAGAGAGGTTTTCAGAAAGGGCTTCCTTTTACAATAATTGGTGGTGTTATAGCAGAAACGGTAGCCCCTGGGGTCTTCTTTCAAATCTTTAACCAGAATGAGCTGTATAACGCTTCAGACTATATGTGGTTAACTAGAGTAGGGCTGGATACATTAGCTTTATCCCCGATTGTTTCTCCTACTGCGGGTCTTATTACGCATGGAAAAGAGCGTTTTGGCCGACTAGACTACGATTTTAAAACTGGTAAAGAGGTTCGAGAAGACTTTGCTCACAAGGTAATGGAGTCTTTGGACTAAAATAGAGATCAATGCCTTTTAGGCCCCTTACTTTTTTCAATATCATTAGCAGTCTCATGTAGCATTTTTTTAAAATCAGAAGGTAGGCGCTCTGCAAATGCTGCAGGGTTTGCTGCACCAGTATTTAGAATCTCTTGAGCTTTAGTGGCATCGCCACCAGCTTCCTTCATCACAGACCCCATCATTTGAGCCGCCATTTCATATGCTTTATCAACGTTGCCAGAGCTTCCAAAAAGTTGCTGTACTTGCTTATGAGCATCTTTACCCTTTTGTGAGCCATTTACTGCATTCATGCGCTTAGAGTGGTCTCTTAAAAGATCCTGGGTCTTTTTAAGTGCATCAGAAGATGCTGAGTCCATAGAAAAGGTGTTAAAACTAAAGAACAGTAAACTTATTATAATAAGATTTTTCATAAGAATCTTATCGGAAAAGATTTAGTGGTTTAGGAGTAAAGTTCTATTTTTTCCTCAATTAAAGAGATAATTTTACCAGATGCCCCTGTAGATTGTGATAAGCTGTCTTTAATTGAGATTTTTAACTCAATGAGGTCATCTTTTTTAAGATTCAAAAGTGATGATAGGTTATTAGAAAACTCAGCTGAGTCTTTTGAGACTTTAACATAAGAATGGCTTGAGGAATAAAGTTTAGCCTCAGTGTTGTTATCAATAAAAGGGCCGACTAAGACAGGCAAGCCATGTGCTAAAGGTTCAATAACAGAGTGGACTTTCTTTTTAAAAGAACCTCCAACAAAAGCAATATCAGCTTTAGCATAAAGATCAAAAAGTTTTCCTGTTGTATCAACTATTACAACCTTCTTAAGTAACTCAGGGTCTTTTGAGTAAAGGCTTATAGAAAAATCTTTAAAAACTTTTTGAAGTTCTTTAATATGCTCAGCTGTAGGGTCGTGAGGTGCTGCAATGACCTGCTTCAAAGAACCTTCTTTTAAAGATTTTAACATGCCTTCAGAAATACTCTTTAAGTCCTCAGGCCATACTGAGCCGAGTATTAAAGTTTTTTTAGGAGCCTTGTCTTCTTGGTTGCTTTTAGCTGCTCTGCTTATAACCTCTTCAACTCTCGGGTCACCATCAACAGAAAGCCCTTTTAGGTGGTTATACTTTTTAATAAAAGTCTCTTTATCCGCTTCAGAAACAAAACTTATGTGATCTACTTTCTTATATGTTATAGGAAAAAGAAGTTTTTCACCAAAAGAACTTTCCTCCTTCTCCATTCTTGAAAAGACAACTGAAGGGATTTTCTTTTTATTTAGTTGGTGCATAAGCTCAGGCCAAAGATCAGTTCTAGAAAAAAGAATTATTTTTGGATTTATTCTTTTGATCAAGCTACTTATAGGGCCTTTTAAGTCAATAGGCATTGGAATATAGCCATCAATGAGATCAAATTTTTTAACGGCATTAAAGTATGAAGGAGAGGAGTAGGAGACGACTATTTTTTGAAGAGGGTATTTTTCTTTAATAGAACGTATAAGGTATTTAGCATGCTCAAATTCACCAGAAGATGCATGGATCCAAACAGGCTTAATACTAGTGCTTTTAGGAAGATTTGTTTTTCTTGTTGTTATGTACTGCCTTATTTTTTTTGAAAAAAGAATACCAAAGAGTAGGAAAAAAGGAAGAAAGAGCAAGTACAAGAGTCTATATAAAATGATCATGAAAGCACCTTTTGGCTTTGTGTAAGCACCTCTTCAGGGCTAATGGAGGCAAGACACTTTTTAAAGGTTTTATTTTTACACTTTCCTCGTCCATCTTTACTACAAGGCTGACAGGGAAGGTTTTTATAAATAACGTTTGAGCTACTTCTTGAAGGGCGGCCAAATGCTGAAGGCCCCATAAGAGCTATAGATTCAACACCAAAGTAGTCTGCTATGTGAAGAACCCCTGTATCACCTGAGATAAGTAAACTAGAGTTTTTAATTCTTTCAATAGTTTCACTCCAGGAAAGCTTCCCTGCTAGATTAATAGATCCAGGTGCCTTGCTTGAGAGGTCTTGAATAAAATTGTCAGCAGGTCCTCCAATAAAGTTTACACTTTTCCCTATGGAAATAAGACTATTTGCAAGTTCAACCCAGTAATCTTCAGGCCACTTTTTTAAATCCCAAGCTGCTGAGGGGGCTAGTAAAATTTCGTTTTTAGGAGAGTTAAGCTTTGAGCTTTTAGTAAGCTTTAAACTTAAAGGAGCTAAGAATGAAGATGCGCCTTTAAATGGTTTTGGAAACGTATCAATTCTTAACTTAAAAAGAAGAAGCCTTTTAAATCTAAATTTTGATCGAGTTCTAAACTTTAAAATATTTAAAGGGTTTAAGATGATGAGAAACAATTTAAAAAGAAGAGTTCTTTGGTTGTTGTGAGCATCGTAAATAAGAGAGTAGTTTTTTTTAGAAACGTTTTTGGCAATAGCCCATAAAGAATCTTCAGACTTAGAGTATGAGATGACGTCTTTATATGGAAAGGATGAATTTTTAAAAGCGTTTGAGAATTCTTTCTTGGTGAGTAAATCAACATCGTAGTTTTTTTCAACTAACGAGTGAGCAGCAAAGGTTGCTTGGACGATATCTCCAAAGGAGGAGAATCTGATGATCAATGCTGCTTTAGATTTTTGTAACATAATACTTATTCTTTCTCTTTTGTCTTTTTATCAGACTTACTTTTTTAACGGTAAAAATCAAAGAATACTTTTAAAAACCCCTTAAAAACAAAAGCTTAGAGTTGAAAACATGGGCCTTTTATGGTCTTCATTAGGCTTATGGCAAAGGGGAGAAGTATGTCTTTAGATAAGAGCACTGAAGTTAGAAAAGTACCTGAATTAAATCTGTATGATTACCTGGGTGAAGACCTTGATAAGAAGCAAAGGTTTATAGACACTCTTTTTTATGGCCTTAAAGAATACGGCTTTATTGTTTTAACAGGTCATCATATTTCTGAAGATCTTTTAGGCAATGCATACTCGCTTTCAGAGTCTTTGTTTAAGCTTCCTGAATCTGAGAAGCTTAAAAATTCTATGCCGGAAAAAGGTTTTCAAAGAGGGTACACGCCGTTTGGTACTGAGCACGCTAAAGACTCAAAAGTGGCAGACTTAAAAGAGTTTTGGCACATTGGCAGAGAGGGCTATGAAGGCCTTGATAACTACTGGCTTCAAGATACAAAAGAAAAATCACTAAGCAGCTTTAAAGATGAATTTGTTAAATTATTCAATATGTTGGATGGAATAGGCAATACTTTACTTGAAGCTTTAACTCCGTCATTAGAGCTTCCAAAAGACTACTTTATGAAGAGAGTTTCAGGTGGAAATTCAATTCTAAGACTGCTTCATTACCCGCCAGTTCCAGCAGGGGCAGAGCCCAGTGCACTTCGTGCAGCACCTCATGAGGACATTAATTTAATTACAATTTTAGTGGCTGCTACTCAATCAGGACTACAGCTAAAAGATAGAGATGGACAGTGGCTTGACGTAAGTCCTCCTAAAAACTCACTCATTGTTGATGCTGGAGACATGCTTTCACGTATTACAAATGAGGTTATACCGGCTACAACCCACCAAGTTATTAACCCTGATAAATCAAATGAAAGCAGATACTCAATGCCTTTCTTCATGCATCCAAACGCTGATGCTGTATTAGAATGTATTCCATCTTGTGTAGGAGATGGGGAGAAATACCCTAAAATTCTTGCTGATGAGTTCTTAAAAGAAAGGCTTAGAGAAATTGGGTTGGACGTTTAATTTAAAAAAGGACTTTGTTTATGAAGAGCTACACACTGATTATACTTTTATTTGCTACGGGTTGTGCAACAGGGTTTGTCCCATCAAATGGGAGCGGTTTAGGATATGAAGTTAAAGCGATAGAGAAGCCAAGTTTTTATCAGTATTCAGCGTCTTATTTAGGGAATGCAAAAACATCTGTCTCACAAGCGAGATCTTTTACAGAAATGGCTGCGATAGAAAAATGTTTAGATCAAAGTCTTTTGCCTATAATGATGAAGACCCCTGTTAACCTTACTAAAAGTTACAGTGGTAAAGAGGTAAGTTCTATAGGGTCTCAAGTTTATAGTTATTCAACACTTAGAACATACCCTGCTTTCTTAACATTTTTTAGATGTGATAAGGGCTATAGAGTACTAAATCAAAATCCTGGCTTTAAAGTTTTATCTGCTAACCTAATTAAAGATCACGTTGATGATTTTAAAGGAGGACTGCAGGTAGTTGGTTTTTTAGATAAAGCTAAAGGCGCTTTAAAGATCAACGATGTAGTATTATCAGTTGATGGTGCAAGAGTTCAAAAAGAGTTGGATTTGTACTATTATATTGCTGAGGCCAAGGGTGATAAGGTTAAAATGACTATTCTTCGAAAGAAGAAAAAAAAGCATATAGAAGCTGAGCTTCTTAATGATGTTTCTAGAAGAATTGAAATCGCAATAGAGAAAATATCTGAATTTTGCGATGCTAACACTGTCCATGATTTTGAAATGGAGAAATGCATAGCGAAGCAGAAAGAGCGTGTTAACGCAATTAGAGTGTTGCATAAGTAGGGACAATTTAGGCATACAATTTGCTCTAATAGGGCATGTTTTTAAAGAAATTAGCTCTACTTACAGTAGGTTTTATTAGCCTATGTGCTCCAAGCATATTAGGTGCCAATTCTGGTAGAAGTTTATGCTTTTTAATATTTCTTTTTTCAGCTCTAACTACTGAGGCTTATGCTGTTGATACAGCTGTTTTTGGACCTGAATGGACATTCACTTCACCAAAGCTAATTGAAATGTATAGGTCTAGTAATGAAGTCTCATCCGATGAGGCCATGAGGCTTTATGCTCAGGAGTTAATTGAGTCTTGGGTGGAGGAGATAAAAAGGCGTTGCCCAAATTGTAGTGCTAATTGGTCAGCGGGAGATATGGTGATTCGAATGAGTAAAGACTTTTGGTTTTCAATAAATCTTGATCAATTAGTTCTAGAAGTAAACTCAAGTCCCGGAACAATTTCAACTTTTAGAGAGCATAAGAATACGCTGCAAAGCCTTGTTTGGGGTGCTGCTTCAGTGATCGGTTTAAAACCACATTTTCGATTTGGTGGAGGACATATTCATATTGATAAACAGGAATCTTTTAAAAGTGGTTGGTTAAGGAAGAGTCCTAACGATTTTTACAAAAGAAACTTCTTAGCTGATATTTTAAGTAGCTCAGAAGTTTTTATGGGTGGCCTTGGTTTTGATTTGTTAAACGCTTCAGGGCCGTCACTTTATTCCTTAGACACACATAGAAGATTAGAAGTTGCTTTTGCAGAGTTTGATGATCTTGTAATAGATTATAAAGAGCTTGAGCGTCGGATTGTAGAAGAGGCTTATAAAGAGCATGCAATGATAATTATAGGCAGCGGTGCTAGAGCTAATCAAGTACTTAATTTAAACCATAAGGACACCTATGAAATACGTGGTCTTAGACCTCAGGTGAGTATGGATCATTTTTTACTTATTCTTGAGTTGCTTCAAGCTAGGATCAATAAAGCTAAAACAAATCAGCCAAGAGTTTTAAACTCAACTCCTTCAGCCACATTTTTTCAGGTCTCTACAGAAAGACTTGTGCAGAGATACATAGTTGATGTGCATCCAAAGAGGGTTAAGCATAAAGTAGTGGATTATATTGAATCGTCAGGTTTAGACTCTGAGCTGTTTAAACCATACTTTACAGAGGAGCTTAAAGGCTCGCTGGATTCAGGATCTGATGTGATTGATAGTGCGCTAGCTGAGCAGCCTTTAAAAACAGGTGCTATTCAGTGCANNCTATGAGACCCTTAGTTTAAAAGGAGATCTTGATGATCAAGGACTTACAAAAATTAGCAAAATCGCTTGAAAAAAATTGGAGCTTAGAGGAATTTCCTAGGCAGGCAACAGAGCTTCTTAAAAGCTACAGTCCAAAAGAATCACTAAAGGCTTTTGAAGCCGAAGTTGAGGAATGGCTTTTAGACTCAGAGAAGCTGCCTGAGCAAGTAAATCTGTACAATGTTTTTGGAGAGCCTGCTTTAACAATTTTTAACAACGGTAAATTTGCAGTAGATGTTTATTTTTGGAGAAAGAATGATACACTTATTCATTCTCATGGTTTTAGAGGGGCTTTTAAGGTTTTGTTTGGAAAGTCTTTACACGAAGAGTTTACGGTAAAAGAGTTTAATAAAGAAGAAGTTGATATCTATAGCTCCAGTGTTGAGAGAAAAAATATTGAAATTTTAGAAAGTGAAGAAGTTAAAACAATCTTACCTGGAAACGAACTGGTACATAGAGTTCTACATTTAGATAATCCTACGGTGAGTTTATGTGTGAGAACCGTAAACGATACTGACTTATCACAGTGGCACCATTTATCTACAGGCATTAGTTATAGGCAGAGAAACACAGAGAACGTCACAGTAAAACATATGCTCTATTTACAGTACAGGTTTGAAGAGAGTCCTCAAGCTGGGAGTGTGTATTTAAGTAAAATCCTTGATGGGATGTCAGTGTCTGAACAATTGAATCTTTATGAGGCAGTGTTTAAGGATGAATTTGGCTTAAGTGAGGAAGTGTCTTTATTCACTGTAGAGGCTATGAGAGAAAGGTTTTTGAAGTTTAAGTGGTTTTCATCATATGAGAGTCACTATGAAACTGTTAGTGAGCACTTGGCAGAATATCAGGCAAGCAGAGGTGATTTAAAGCTTCTGGCTCACGGAATAAATTGTGGTTATTCAATTAAAGAAGTTACGGATTTAATTGGTGAAGGGGCAGCTGTTGAGGCTCTTTGCCAAGAGCTACTTTTAGAAGAAGGTTTGTTCATAGATGAAATCAGGGAAAACCAAGAGGCGCTAATCAGCAGATTCTTAGTCGGCCGTGAGAGCATGCATTAGTGCTTAAAGCTCTGATAATTTATAAAATTCACTTTCAAGCTCTTCTTCAATTTCATCATCAAGATCTTCGAAGAAATTTATGCCTGTAAGAAACTCAAGTTCATCAACTGTAACTTGGAATGTTTGATATTTTTTTCCTTTTTGAGAAAAATTTGGGATTAAAAAAGCCAGCATAACCTGCTCATCTGGAAAGTAAGCTATTTTGTAATACTCATCTGGTATGGAAACACCTGATCTTATTCTAGGATAGTTTGTAAAAGGTGTAAGTATAGGCGCTGTTATCACTAAAGCGTCGCCTCTTTTTAAAACTTCTTTCCTGAGGCCTGATTCAAGAGCTGCCCAAACACCAGAGTTGAAGCCGGATCTTTGAGGAGACATATTTGTCATAAAAAAGGTTTCAGACATAGCGGTTCTATTTAGTTTCATGTCTCCTGCAGGGACAAGGTGGCCTCTATCGTAGCCAGAGCCTCTATAGTCTCTTGAGCCTATAGTTGGGTGAAAGCGGTCATCTTGTTTAAAGTTGTTGGTTCTTTTTTGTGAGCCTTTAATGCTTTTTTTTGTAAGTTTGTGCATAGTCCAGAAAGCTTGAAGGTGCTCTTTTGAATAGCAAACCTCATAAAAAGTATACTCGATAGCTATATCACAATTTGTGTTTGGTCTGAGTTTATATAAAGAGTCGAGTGTGTCTGCCTGCACAATTATGTGGCAAAAAAGAGTGAGTAGAAAGGTTAAGAAACTTTTCACTTGTTACAGGGTACTTATTTAGCAAATTCTTTAAAGTCAAAATTTTTAAAACAGGACAAACTTAAGTCGAAAGTCTAGTTCCTTAACGAAATCTTTAAATAAACCCCTACCTTGGTGCAAGATTAAGGTTCTATTAAACGCTGGGGGGCAAGTGATTAGAATTTTTATTTTCATATCGATGTTTTTCGTAGGTTTAGCTCACGCTAACTCTGCAGATCAGAAACTTCAAAAAACCGAGGAATTTGTTCCTCACGAGTTGGTTGTTAAGTTCAAGAACTCAAATATTAAGTCATCATTATTAAGATAT
Organism: Bdellovibrionales bacterium; assembly: GCA_050633065.1. Classification (GTDB taxonomy): domain Bacteria; phylum Bdellovibrionota; class Bdellovibrionia; order Bdellovibrionales; family UBA1609; genus JALZUR01. Next base: position 49,351 of record JBOEFV010000027.1, on the reverse strand, counting down.
GGTGCGGGAGAAAAGAAAACGTTTAGAGCAAGTGGTGCAAAGCTTTTAAAGTTTTCATCTGTAATTGATCTTGAAAAGACAATGGCTGAACTAAGAAAGAACTCGAATGTTGAGTATGTAGAGTACAACGCTATTTATAAGTTGTTATCTACTCCAGATGATTCAGAGTATTCTCGCCTTTATGGAATGGAGAGTATGTCTATGCCGGAAGCGTGGCAAAAAACAGTTGGATCAAGAGATATATTAGCTGCTATTATTGATACAGGGGTTGATNNATTTAAAAGATAACTACTGGGCAAACCCTGGTGAAACAGGTCTTGATGCCGAAGGAAACGATAAGGCTACAAATGGACTTGATGATGATGAAAATGGATATGTTGATGATCATAGAGGTTGGGACTTTATCAATGGTGACAACGATCCAATGCGTGGTCATGGCCACGGTACTCATTGTGCTGGTTCAATTGGAGCAGTAGGTAACAACGGTATAGGTGTTGTTGGGGTAAACTGGAAAGTTTCATTAGTAGGCTTAAAAATCTTCAGTGATGCTGGTCGTACAACTACAGAAGCTATTACTGAGGCTATTGAGTACTCAACACTAATTGGTGTTGATGTGACAAACAATTCTTGGGGTGGAGGATCTCCTTCAGATACTATTAAAGCTGCAATTTCTGAAGCAAATGATGCTCAGATCCTATTTGTAGCTGCGGCAGGAAACTCTTCGGCAAATAACGATACTGGATCTTTTTATCCAGCAAACTATGAGCTTGAGAACATCATATCTGTTGCAGCTGTAGATTCACTCGATAGACTTGCTAGTTTTTCAAACTATGGAAAAGCTAAGGTTCATGTAGCTGCTCCTGGAGTTGATATTTTATCAACTAAACCGGGTGGTGGATACCAGAACATGAGTGGAACGTCGATGGCGGCACCTCATATAACAGGCCTTGTGGCATTTATTAAGTCACAGTTTCCAAATGATTCAATGGATAGAATCAGAAGAAGAGTTGTTTTCACAGGAGATGCTGTAGACGCGTTATCAACAAAGTTAATTTCAGGAAAAAGAGCAAATGCGGTTTACTCTTTACAAGATGATAATACAGCACCTGCTAAAATTGATGGACTAGAGGTTGTTGAAAGCCTTATGTCTTCTGTTGAGATCAACTTTAACATTAGTGGTGATGATGGTTTTGAAGGAGCTGCTAGTGAGTATGAAGTTAAAGTTTCTAATGAGCCTATAACTGATGACAACTGGGCAGGTGCTAAGCTTATTACTTCAAGTGATGTCTCTATAGAAGATGGAGTTGCTACATTTTTTTTAGAAAACCTAGATCTAAATTCTACAGGTTATGTGGCGGTTAGAGCTTCTGATGACATCGGAAACGTTAGTGAGCTTTCTGATTCAGTTGGATATTCAACATTAAGAGTTGAGATCTTATCTGAAAATAATGCTGACTCTTTAGACGGTGTTGAGGTTACAGGAACTTGGGGGCTTGAAGTTTCAGAAGATGGATCTAGTGTGTTCTCTGATTCTCCAGATGGTCAGTACGGTAATAAAGAGAACTCTTCTTTAACACTTGCTCCAATTGAGGTGACTACAGAAAAGTCTTTCTTAAGACTTCAAACTGAGTATGACTTAGAAACAAAGTATGATTTTGGCTATGTTGAGGTTTCTGTCGATTCTAAGACTTGGGTAGAAGTTGCTAAGTTTAACGGAAAAAGCACAGGTGTAGAGTCTCCAGTTATAAACATTTCGGATGTGGTCTCAGGAGCTGAGTCATTTCAAGTTAGGTTCAGAATCACTTCTGACAGTAGTCAAACAAGAGATGGTTGGAAAATTGATAGTATGACTGTATTAGGAAGTTTAAGCCTTTAATTGTAAAGCTTGCCAATAAAGGTAAGCTTTAAATGAGAGTCTCCTTATTTAAGGGGGCTTTTTTTGTTTAAGGAGTATAGTGTGGGTTTAAAATTGAATCGTGTTTATGAGCATTACAAAGGAAAGCGGTACAGAGTTTTAAATATCGTTAAACATAGTGAGTCTTTAGAAGACTTGGTTCTTTATGAGTGTCTATATGAAAATGACCTTGGTAAGCACTGGGTGAGACCTCTTCAGATGTTTTTAGAAGAGGTTGTTGTTGATGGAGTTAAAAGGTCAAGATTTAAGTTACTTGATTGATTCCCTTAAAAGATCAATAAGTCTTTGAGTGTCTTCTTCGCTTAACTTCCCGGCCTGTCTAAAAATTTCCTTACCTTCTTTATCAAAAGCAAAGATGTCATTTCCAGAGGGCTTAAAGTCTAAAGATTCATGTAAAAAACGTTTCTTGTCTTTTAAATAAATTGTTCTGGGATATTTGGCTTGTTTCTTTTTAATAGCCCTTGTGATCAGACTGTTTGGAATCCAAGAGCTTTTTAAATCAATGACAGCAACTGAACCGAAAACATCACCATCAAATTTTTGCTCTTTAAGTTTATCAGAGGCGTCGTTGTTTAAGTCCTTCTTCTTTGGGCTTACATAAAAAAGAATGTAGGCTTTGCCTTTCATTAAAGAAGAATCCCAGTCATCTCCATTTAAGTTTCCAGAATCTAAAGACCAAGAAAATGCTAACGATGGAAATAGCAATAGAGCAAAAAGTAAAGCTTTCATTAGGAAACCCTTTCGTTAAAATAAATAAACCTCAGTTATACTTACTCTACTATTGTATATAATCTTTCCAGTCTTTTAAATATTTTTCCTGAATTAAGACGTAAAAAACGGTACCAACGCTTGAAGTCTCAGCTCGTTCTATTTGGCATACAGTTTTGAGACGCTCAGAAAGTAAAGACTCTGTGTTTGGGATGAATACTTGAGTTTGAATGAGATTACTGGGTCTTAAATCTTTTATCTTGTGTTTGAGTTGAGAGATGCCCTCGCCTGTGTAAGTACTGATTAAAGCAAAAGGGTTTTGTCTTTTAAACATCTGTCTTTTCTCTGGTTTGAGGAGATCGATTTTATTATAAACACTAAGTATCTCTTTGTCTCCCCAATCAAATGAAGAGATGAGGTCTTCAACAAAAGCAGCCCTTTCTTCATGGTTTGGGTCAGAGCAGTCTATTACGTGAAGTAGTATGTCTGCATCTTCAGACTGCTCTAGGGTTGCTTTAAAAGCCTCTATTAAATGTGTAGGAATTTTTTTAATAAATCCAACAGTATCAGTTACAACAATCTCTCCCATATCCTTAATAAAAACTTTTTTTGTTAAAGGGTCTAAGGTTGCAAACAACTGATCTTCTACATAAGTAGACTGCCCGGAGAGCACTTCAAGTAAAGAGGATTTTCCTGCGTTTGTGTAGCCCACGAGTGCAAGTTTTAAAGTTCCTGTTCTAGTCTTTTTAGTCTGATTACGATGTTTTTTTACCTCTTCAAGCCTTTTTCTTACAGTGCTGATGCGCTCTCTAATGGTTCTTCTGTCATGCTCTAGAGCTGACTCACCGGGCCCTCTTGTTCCAATACCACCGCCAAGTCTTGATAAACTGCCATGCCAGCCGCCAATCATTCTAGGAAGTTCGTCTAAGAGTCTTGCAAGTTCAACTTGAAGTTTTCCTTCCTTTGTTTGTGCGCGCTTGGCAAAGATATCAATAATAACTTGGTTTCTATCGGCAACAATGACGTCGAGTTCTTTTGTGAGGTTTCTTAGCTGTACCCCTGAAAGCTGGTGGTCAATAACAATTGCTGTTGCTCCAGTTTCTTCAATAAGACTCTTTAGCTCTTCAAGCTTTCCTGCGCCAAGAAGAGTTCTTGGTTTCATTTGTTCTACTCTTTGAAAGGTGGATCCAACTAAGTCCCACCCTAGAGTATATATGAGTTCTTCAAGTTCTGCTAAATCAGTCTTTATAGACTCAATTTTGTTGGACTTCTCTCCAAATCCAACAGCAATGGCCTTAACCGAGTCTAGGGACAGGTCGTGACCAGATTTATTCAGCATTTGCCTCAGTTCTCAGCTGTCTTTCTTGAACCTCTAAAGCAACAAGAGCTGCAGCGTTAACAATATCATTAACTCCACCAGTGCGCTGAACCACGTTAGCAGGCTTATTTGCCCCAACTAATATAGGTCCAATCATTTCACCATCAGACAACTGTTGTAAAAGCTTATAAGTGATGTTTGCAGCATCTAGGTTTGGAAAGACAAGAAGATTTGCTTCTTTCTTTAAATCAGTAAAAGAAAATAGTCTGTCCATAATCTCTTTATTAACAGCGGTGTCTGCTTGCATCTCACCATCAACATTTAAAAAAGGAGCCTGCATTTTTACTAAGTTTGTGGCTTCTTTCATCTTTGATGGAGAGGGGCCATGTCCTCGATAGTTTGTATAAGATAAGAACGCTACAGAAGGCTTTTGTTTGTATGAAGCTGCAATTTCTGCTGCACCAATTGCAATCTGTGCAAGCTCTTCAGCAGAAGGGTTTATGTTCATCGTGGTGTCAGTTAAGAAGAGGTACTTTCCATCTTTTAAAAAAATATTTAGACCAGAAACAACTTTGTCTTTTTGAGGTCCGACAACTTCTAAAATTGATCTTACAGAGTGAGAGTAAGTTGTGGCAGCTCCAGAAACCAGTCCGTCAACAAGGCCTTCTTGTAAGAGCATAGCTCCGTAGTAGTATGGATCTTCAATTAACTGATCAGCTTCTGATTCTAGAAGGCCTTTTCTTGCTCTAAGTTTATAAAGGTCTTTTCCAAGAGGTTTGGTGTTCTTAGCTGTACGAGGATCAATAACTTCAACGTTTTTAAGTTTTGGAAGCTCGTTTTCTTCAGCCATTCTAAGAATGTCTTCTTTAGATCCAACAAGAACTGGGTGTGCAAAACCTTCTTCCATAATAATCTGACAAGCTTTTAAAACTTTTCTGCTTCGAGCTTCAGGGAAAATGATTTTAGGTTTCTTCTTAGATTTTCTGTTCGTAGCTGTTACTCTGTTTATGATTGGCCTGATAAAACTTTGCTTTGCGCCCAGGAAAGTCTCTAGTTCTTCAACATATGCTTTCATGCTTTTTAAAGGGTTAAGTGCAACACCATCATCCATCGCAGCTTTTGCAACAGCAGGAGCCACTCTTAAAAGAACACGAGGATCAAAAGGTTTTGGAATGATGTAGTTAGGTCCAAAGTGGAAGTTTTGTCCATCGTATGCTTCAGAAACTTCATCAGGAACTGATTCTCTAGCAAGCTCAGCAATTGCATATGCAGCAGCTTGTTTCATATTTTCAGTAATGTCAGTAGCTCTAACGTCTAAAGCTCCTCTAAAAATATATGGAAAACCTAATACGTTATTTACTTGGTTAGGGTAATCACTTCTTCCTGTAGCCATAATAGCATCAGGACAAACTTTTAAAGCTAGCTCTGGCCTAATTTCAGGCTCAGGGTTTGCCATAGCAAAAATAATTGGCTGAGCGGCCATATTTTTAACCATGTCTTCTGTTACACAACCTCCAACACTCACACCTATAAAAGCATCAGCACCTTTAAGTGCTTCCCCTAGGGTTTTTAGCTTAGTGTCTTGTGCAAATGGAACTTTGTATTTGTTTAAGTCTGTGCGCTCTTTTCTAATAACTCCTTTAGAGTCACACATAAGAAGATTTTCAGGATTTACACCCATATCAATGATGAGTTTTGCACAAGCCATTGCTGCTGCTCCTGCACCATTAAAGACAACTTTAAGGTCTTTCATTTTTCTGTTAGTTAATTCACAAGCGTTTATTAAGGCGGCAGCTGAAATAATAGCTGTTCCATGCTGGTCGTCATGAAAAACAGGAATTGAGGTTTCCTTCTTTAGGCGGTCTTCAATTTCAAAACACTGAGGGGCTGCGATATCTTCAAGGTTAATTCCACCAAAAGTTGGTTCAAGAGCTTTTACAGTTTGAATAAAAACTTCAGTGTCTTTTGTATCCACTTCGATATCAAAAACGTTAATATTTGCAAACTTCTTAAATAAAACACCTTTTCCCTCCATTACGGGTTTTCCTGCTAAAGGGCCGATGTCACCTAGTCCAAGAACGGCGGTTCCGTTTGTAATTACTCCAACTAAGTTACCACGTGAAGTGTACTCAAATGCCTTAAGAGGATCTTTAGCGATTTCTTTACAAGGAGCTGCCACTCCTGGAGAGTAGGCAAGAGATAGGGCGTAGTCGCTGCTGACATCTTTTGATGAGTTTACTTCTACTTTTCCAGGTGTTCCGCTTGAGTGATACTTTAAGGAGTCGCGTTCAATTTTATCCATATTTAATCCTTTAATGTGCGCATATAAAATGCAGTACTTAGATTTCAATTAAGAAGATTTAACTAGTTTCTTTTCACGTCAGTGTCGAGCCCAAAAGTCTGTGTGTCAATCAGGACACATTTTGACAAAAAGAGGGGTGAGGCAGATGATATACCCCTGTAAATACTAAATAAAGAAGGTGAATATGTCTAATAGAGAAGTTGTTATTGTAGAAGGTATTAGGACTCCATTTGCAAAAGCTGGAACAGCACTAAAAAACGTACATGCAAGCGATTTGGGGAGAACGGCTGTCACAGAATTAATCAACAAAACAAATCTAGATGTTAACCTTGTTGAAGAAGTTTTAATGGGAAACACTGGGAGCCCATCAGATGCAGTAAATATTGCAAGAGTTGTTGCTCTAGGGTCAGGGCTGCCGCTTTCAGTATCGGCAGCAACTGTGCACAGAAACTGTGCATCAGCTTTAGAGAGTATTTCAACAGGCTATGATAAAATCATGTCAGGCACTATGGACTGTATCATTTCAGGTGGGACAGAGAATATGTCTCAAAGCCCATTAATTTGGAATCATGAGCACCTTAGACGTTTAGAGAATCTATCTAGAGCGAGAACTCCTATTGCAAAAATTAAAGGACTTCTTGGTTTACTGGGCGCTAATATCAATCAAGTAAAAGAATTTGCCACAACATCACCACTTAAACCCTCAAAGTTTAAGCCTCGTATTGCAATTATGGAAGGTCTTACAGACCCTTTTGAAGGTATTAATATGGGGCAAACTGCAGAAGTCCTAGCTAAGGAATTTGGTTTAAGTCGTGAAGCTCAAGATGTTTTTGCTAAGAACAGCCATGATAAAGCTGTTGCGGCACAGGAAAATGGAATCTTAGCTCAAGAGATCACTCCTGTTTATACAGGGAAAAACTTTGATAAAATTATTTCAGAAGATGTCGGCCCAAGAAAAGGGCAGTCTTTAGAGAAACTTGGAAAAATGAAGCCGTTCTTTGATAGAAAAAATGGTTCAGTTACTGTTGCAAATGCATGCCCTATTACAGATGGAGCAGCGGCGGTTCTTTTGATGACAAAAGAAAAAGCACTTGCTGAAGGTTATAAGCCAATTGCTAAAATTAGAGGTTATGGTTTTGCAGGGCTTGAGCCAAAAAGAATGGGGCTTGGTCCTGTTTACTCAACACCACTAGCCTTAAAAAGAGCGGGTCTTTCAATGAAAGACATGGGTTTAGTTGAGCTTAATGAGGCTTTTGCTGCTCAAGTTATGGCTTGTCAGAAAGCTTTTGCCAGTAAGACTTTTGCTCAAGAAAAGCTTGGTTTAAGTGAGGCTGTTGGAGAAGTTAGGGATGACATTCTTAACGTAAACGGTGGAGCTATTGCTTTGGGGCATCCTGTTGGAACAACTGGAACACGTTTAGTTTTAACTCTAATGAAAGAGATGCAAAGACGTGATGTTGAGTTTGGACTTGCAACACTTTGTATCGGTGGTGGTCAAGGTGGAGCCATGGTCATTGAGAGAATGAATTAAAAATTAAAGTAGGAACATAAATATTAACAATTAAGAGAAGAGTTAAAAAATGTCTGATATGAAAAAAAGTGTAGCTTTAAGAGTAGATAAACAAATTGGTTGGTTGGAGTTAGACCTTCAAGGTGAGAAGGTTAATAAATTTTCAGAGCCAGTTTTGATTAGATTTAAAGAAGTGTTAGAAGAAATTAAGGCAAATGGTGACATTAAAGTTTTGGTTGTGATTTCAAAAAAGCCAAAAATATATATTGCTGGAGCTGACATAAACGAAATTAAAAGAATCAATACAGAAGAAGAATTTTTAAAGGCTGTACAAGCAGGCCAAGGGATCATGAATGATTTTGAAGATCTAAAGATCCCAGTGGTTGCAGCAATTAGTGGAGCTTGTGCAGGTGGTGGGTGTGAGTTTGCCCTAGCTTGTGATTACAGAATTGCTTCAGACGATAGATCTACAAAAATCGGCTTACCAGAAACAAAGCTCGGTATTTTACCTGGGTTTGGTGGATGTGTGAGACTTCCAAGAGTTATTGGTTTAGTAGAGTCTTTAGGTATTATTTTAGCAGGAAAACTTGTTCCAGCAAAAAAAGCACTAAAAATAGGCTTAGTGGATAAAACATACCCTGTTGAAATTTTTGAGAGTAAGGCTGAAGAGTTTGCTTTAGGGCTTATTAAAAAAGGTGCTAAGAAAAGAAGAAAAACTTTTTCTGGAAAAGGTATGGCTGCAAAGCTTATGCATGCTCCAGTTTTAAGAGGAATGATCTACTCAGGAGCAAAGAAGAATGTAATGAAGCTTACTAAAGGTCATTACCCAGCTCCTTTAGAGGCTCTTCAAGTAGTTAAAGAAACATATGGTTCATCTGATAGAACAAAATCTTTAAAGAGAGAAGCTGATGGGTTTTTAAAAGTTGCAACTACAGACATTAGTAAAAACCTAATTGGTCTCTTCTTTATGACTGAAGATATTAAAAAGCCACAGGGGTTCCAGGATCTGATGTTAAACCCAGTAAAGTAAAACATATGTCTGTACTTGGTGCTGGTACTATGGGTGGTGGTATTGCTCAACTAGCGGCTGATAAAGGTGTTACAGTTAGAATGAAGGACATTTCTTTAGAGGCTTTAGCTATAGGTTTTAAAGCTGCAGCTGCTATTTGGAATAAAAAAGTTAAAAGACGACGTATGACAAAGTTTGATTTTGCTCAAAAGATGAACCGTCTAAGTGGTGGTTTAGATTACGCAGGCTTTGGAAGAACTGACTTAGTAGTCGAAGCTATTGTTGAGAATATGGACATTAAAAAAGCAGTGATTGCTGAAACTGTTAAACATATGAAACCTGACGCAATAATGGCAACAAACACTTCTTCGCTATCAGTTAACGAAATGGCTGAAGCTCATCCAAATCCAAAGCAGTTTGTAGGGATGCACTTTTTTAATCCGGTTGATAAAATGCCTTTAGTGGAGATTATTAGAGGAAATGACACTAGTGATGAGGTGGTTGCAACTACGTTTAAATTAGCAAAAGACATGGGTAAATTCCCGGTTGTTGTAAATGATGGTCCAGGCTTTTTAGTAAATAGACTTTTACTTCCATGGTTAGCTGAAGCTTTATTTCTTTTAGATGATGGAATGGATGTAGAAAAAGTTGATAGAATGTACACGCATACATTTGGCATGCCTATGGGTCCATACAGATTAATGGATGAAGTTGGTCTTGATGTTTGTGTGAAGGTTTTAAGAATTTTTCAAGCGGCGTTTCCAGACAGAATTGAAACTTCAAAGTTGGTTGAAAAATTTGCTGAATCAAAAAGATTAGGTAAAAAGAATCAATTAGGTTTTTATAAGTATGATAGTAGAGGTAAGCAATTAGAGTTTGATCCAAGTGTTTATAAAGAGTTTGGGTTAGACAGCAGAAGAAATCCTTTATCTGAAGATGAGTGCATCAAGCGTGGTATGTTTACGATGGTGAACGAGGCGAGTCGTGCATTATTAGAAGATAAGATTGTACAAAAAGCTGATGAAGTTGATCTTGCAATGATTATGGGTACTGGCTTCCCTCCATTTAGAGGTGGTCTACTAAAGTATGCTGATAAGATAGGTTTAAAAGAAATAGTTTCACAGCTTGAAGTATATGAGTCTAAGTATGGAAAAAGATTTAAACCGGCTAAGTCACTAATAGAGCTGGCTCAATCAGGAAAAACATTTTACTAGTATTTACTTTTAACGAGGTGAGCATAAAAAAAAGGAACCTTAGAGGTTCCTTTTTTGTTTTAAAGTCTGGTTTTTATAAAGCTTAAGCGGCGATACTAGTTAAGGCTATTGAAACCTCTTTTATAGATAAAGAGGGTTTTTTAAATAAATCTTGGTGAGTCGAGATGTTAAGAAGTGTTTTTTGTATATCTACATCACTTTGTTCAACAAGAAGCATTAAACCTATTGATAAACTTATAAGAACTCGCTTATTTTCTTGAAGCTCTGGAACAGCTTCTAATAAAGTTTTAGCTACGTCAGGGTGATAATAGCTCATAACCATCTTGGCATGTTCCGTGTTCCCTTTAGCCCAATCAGCTGACACCATAGATACATCAGAATAACTTATGCCTGAGGCATCTAAAGCCTGAATCTTTAAAGCGCTGTCCTCGCTTGCCCCTGCAGATACAGTAAAAGCTAGACTTAAAAGAGTAGTTAAGATTGTTTTTTTTAGCATGTTAGGCCCCCTTATGGCATTTGGCGTTTCGTAACCCTTTTTTAGCCTATAGAGAGAGGATCGAGAAGGAGGGTGTAATATTTAAAGAGTGATTGTAAAAATTTTATGAAAAATCAAATCCATAAAATTTACTTATACCTCCTTTGCATTTGGGTTTGAAAAAGAGACAGTGAGCTTTTTAAGTTTAATTATTTGAGCTGTCTTTATGAAAAGGAAAAACATTTTGGTTTAGTGTAGGTTTTATAAGAGTGAACCCTGAAGAAGACAGTTCATTTAAAAATGCAGGAAGCTGATGGATGTCTAAAGTGACATCAGAATCTTTTCCAAAAATCCTGTCATAGGCTTTATCTTTTATCCATGAATGTAGATTATCAGCATAGTCAATTGGTTTAGCTGTTTTATAAGGTGTTGAATCAAGCACAGTAACTTTTCCATCAGGAGTGATTAACAGCATTAAGGTTTTGGGTGTTGTGTGCTTTGATTCATATAAGCCTTCAACAATCCACTGGTTTCTATTTAAAATCATTTTAAAGCCAGATGTTGTATCAAAGAAATGTTTAACATGGTAAGGGAGGTTTGAGGGCCTTGCATAGGCAGGGACCAAATGGTTTCTTGAAGAGCTTATGGCTTCAGGTACCTGGTGGTCTTTAAGCCTTGCTGGGATGTGGTATATATCCCCTTTAAGGAGATCACTTTCAAATTCCCAGTATTTCTTTTTGGGTAGAGGTTTTAAGTTTAATGACCTCCTTATTAAGTCTGTGAGCACATCTACTCTAGCTTGGTTAAGTCTTGTTAAAGACATATAAATCATTGTCTCGCCTGTTTGAGGGTGACTTACTCTCTCAGGTCTCAAAAGAGAGTCTGTGATCTGTTTGCTCTCAAAATCTTTGATAAGCTTACTATATACAACTTCCATCTTTTTTTGAGCATGCTCTATGTGATTTTGATTAGCTGGGGTGATGGTAATATCAGCTCTTTTATCAGACAAGATAGCTACCTCTAACCGAGCTTTTTTAAAAAGACCAATTCTAATATCAGCGTATAGAGTATGTGATTCTCCAAAGTCTGATCTGGCCATACGGTATTCAGGAATTGCTTCTTGAATCAATTGACCAATTTTATGCTGTATAGAGTCTGAATAAGCATAAGAAGGCTTATGTAAAAACTTCGAACATGAGGGCGCAGAATAGGCTTTTGAATAGCAGATAGAGAGCCCTAAGAGCAGGAGTAAGGTAAGGATACGTTTCACAGGGTTTAAATTGCACGTCTTGTGCCACTTTTTAATAATATTTAACATATAGCTGCTTGATGTGGGTATTGATAGAGTTACAATGCATTTGTTCTATTTAAACTATATTGAGGAGATAAACCATGGATAAAAAAATTATTTACAGTAGCAAAGCACCAGAGCCAGTAGGTCCTTACTCACAAGCTATTCAAATTAATGGAATGATGTATTGTTCAGGAATGATCCCTATAAATCCTGCAAATGGTGAGGTATTAAAAGGCAGTGTTTCTGAGCAGGCTGAATTAGTTCTTTCTAACATTAAAAACTTTCTTGAAGATACAAATTTAAACCTTTCAAATGTTGTTAAAACAATGGTTTTTCTTACTGATATGTCTAAGTTTGGAGAGTTCAATGAAGTTTATGGAAAGTACTTTGATGAAGGCAGGCCTGCAAGATCTTGTGTTGCAGTAAGCGAGCTTCCTAAAGGTGTTAATGTTGAAGTGGAAGTTATTGTAGCTTTATAGACAATGATTTTTAATTTTCTTAAGGCTTACCTTTTTTCTAAACGAGCAAACTCACATATTAAAAAAATGGCATGGATTAGTTTATCTGGAATTATTCTAGGCACATTTTCTTTAATTGTGGTTTTGTCTGTAATGTCTGGTCTAAACCAGGCGACAGAAGAAAGACTTTTAAAACATGAGCCTCACTTTGTAGTTGAAAATACGGATGAAGCTTTTAAAGAAGAAATAAAATCACTAGAGGGTATTAGTCATAGTAACGTTTTTGAAGTTCAAGATGTTCTTATCAAAACAGCTGAAGGGCTCTTTAATGGTGCTGAAGCAGTAGGAATTACACAGGAGTCTTTAAAAACTAAAAAATCTTTTTATGATTTTGATGAAAACCCTTTAGCCTTTGATCTTGAAAATTTTTCTACTGGAGAAAGTATTTTTATTGGTTCAGACTTAGCCTTTGAGCTTAAAATTGTAGTGGGTGATACAATTGAACTTTATAAGCCTGAGGCTATTATAAAAGGGCAGCTTGATTTAGACTTTTCAGACTCAAAATCAGTTAGGGTTGCTGGTGTATTAAACTCAGAGAGTGGAGATAGAGAGAGTAGACTTTTAATCTACAATTATAAGGGTTTGTTTAAAGGAGAGTCTTTAAGTCTTTTAGGTGGACATGAGGTGTATATAGATAATCCTCAGAACGTAAACGTATATAAGGCAAAGTTAGAGAAAAAAGGGTACAAAGTTGAAACCTGGAAAAGCCGAAATTCAGCTCTTTTTCTAGCTTTAAAGTTAGAAAAATTGGCAATGACATTCTTACTAGGTTTAGCTCTTCTCACTACAAGTTTTTCAATCATGACGCTTTTAATTCTTATTGTTGTTCAAAAGCAAAAAGACATCGGTATTTTACTTTCCATGGGCTTTTCAAAACTTAGAATAAGGCTCTTGTTTGGCGGTATAGGTGCAGGAATATCAATTTGTGGAATTCTTGTTGGTGGAACTGCAGGTGTTGTTGTTTCAATTTTACTAGATTTGTTCCCTATCAAGGTGCTGCCTCCAATTTATCAGGATCAATATCTGCCTGCTGACTTTAGCCTTTACACTGTGGGTTGGGTTTTATTCTTTTGTATTTTCGTAGCTTTCTTAAGCAGCCTTATTCCAGTTTTCTACCTTTCAAAGGTAACTCCAGTTTCAGCATTAAAAGAAACCTCTCGCTTTTAGTTATTTAAACTGTAATCCTTACATTTCTGGCATATGAAGACTAAATTTTCACAATGTAAAGTGGTAAATATAGTCCAAGGAGAGGGTTTATGAAGTCGTTTATAGCTATATTTTTTATGATGTTTACAAGTTTATCATTTGCAGAAGAGGGGGCTAAGTTTAGATGTGTTTGGCAACCAAGTGCAGACCACGCACAAGGTTTTTTTGTTGAAGATGTAGGGTTCAGTTTAGAGTTTAAAGTAGAGGGAGAGAGTTCAACTGCGTTGATTACAGAAGATACTTTTTTTAACCGTACATACACTCCTTGTTATGTAGGTGAGTTTGAATCATGCATGTTTGCATTTAGTTATGATGAAGAAGATGTTTGGGACGTTGATGATGCAACAGGAACTCTAACTCAAGTGTGGAGAAAAAACTTCGAAACAGAGTATAACGATGGTTACCCAGAAGAAGAGGGCACAGTTGATGGCATTTCAAGTCTTGAAGTTATCACTGACAATGAAGAAGATTACACTGTCTTTAAGGGTGATGATGGCGATGGAACTTGGTTTGAGGAAAAATTCTTATGTGAAGTAATTGCGTACTAATTCAAATTATTTTTTTAACGTTAAGCAAAAAAAGAGAACCAAATGGTTCTCTTTTTTTATACTCAAGGAAAGCTTTTATTATGCTTTTCTTAAAGAGTAGTACTCTGTGAATAAACCTGATTGGAATGGGAATGGAATTGCTTCGATTCCTGGTACACTAACAACCTTACCAACTTCAGCATTTTCCTTAGTCTCTTTTGTTAAGTGAGCAGGAACTTCCATTCTTGGGTTGTCTTTCGCGTGTAGATAAACTTGGTGCTCTAAAGATTTAGCTCTAATAGAAACTTCATCACCAACTTTTAATACAGCAGAACTAACATCATGTTTCTTACCGTTTAAAACGATGTGACCATGTGAAATCAATTGTTTTGCAGCTCTGATACTTGGAGCAAAACCTAGTCTAAAAACAACGTTATCTAAACGAAGCTCTAAACGACCAGCTAGTTTATTTACCCAGTTAGAAGATGAACCACTTTTAGCGTCTCTAATGAAACGTCTAAGTTGTTTTTCACGTAGGCAGTAGTTTTTCATAACTTTCTGCTTTTCTTCTAGTTGAAGTGCGTAGTTTGAATATTTTCTTCTTTTTGCCCCGTGCTCACCTGGTGGATAAGGTTTTCTTTCTAGAGCTCCAGCTTTTCCCAAGCCTGGTAGTTCAGAACCTAATCTACGTTGAGTCTTAAAACGTGGCGTTACTCTTTTTTTAGTAGCCATTTTGTATCCTTCCTTATGGAATTAAGTTTTAAAAATCCCGGTAAAATACCGGAATGAATGGTTAAACCATTGATGAGACAGAGGGTCAAGAAAGATAATCGTTACATAATATTATGTTTAATGGGTTCTCTTTAGCATCTATTTTTTTGAATCATAAATAAGACTTTAAAAAAACGGTCCCCCAATTCAAAAAGCACTGGTAGTCTCATGAAATGAGTAAATTCAATCAAATCCTTATATTCACAGATGGAGCTTGTTCAGGAAACCCAGGGCCTGGAGGTTACGGGGCTGTTATAGTTTACCCTGACGGCAGGGTGAAAGAACTTGGTGGTGGGAGAAGAGACACTACAAACAACCGTATGGAGATGATGGCGGTTATTAAAGGTCTTTGTGAAGTGGTTTCTTCAAAAGAAGATGTCCTTGTTCTTACAGACTCAACTTATGTGATTCAAGGGGCTACTCAGTGGATTTTTGGATGGAGAAAGAAAAACTGGCTAACAGCAGCAGGTAAAGAGGTCTCTAATAAGGATTTGTGGCTAGAATTAGATAGAGCTGTGGTTAAAAGACAGTCCATTTCAAAGCTTTCATGGGGATATGTAAGAGGTCATGTGGGTGTTCCAGGAAATGAACGTTGTGATGAAATTGGAGTGGCTTACTCTAAAAAACAATTTATAGAGCTCTTTGATGGGAAGTTACTAGATTATCCAATTGCTATTCATGATATCCCTGAAGATTTATCAATGCCTGTAAAAAAGGCAGAATCTGAGAAATCTTCTAATAAAAAGAAGAAGGCTTATTCTTACTTAAGCTTAGTTAATGGAAAGCTTAATATAGATAAAACATGGCCTGAGTGCGAAGCTAGAGTAAAAGGGCGTTCAGGAGTGAAGTTTAAAAAATCCATATCAGCAGAGGATGAAAAGAGAATAATTGCTGAATGGATGGGCTAGTTCTTTTTATTACCCTTTTTAAAACAGAGTTGACCCTTTTCTAAAAGTGCAAGAAAGTCTCAAGCATTGTGCTACCGAAATCATTAAAATTTTTAGCGTCTTTGAAGTTGGCTGTATTTATACTCTTAGCCTTAGGAGTTATTTCAGCTGTGGGGACATTTTATGAGTCCCTTTATAATGCAGAGTATGCAAAACAAGTAGTTTACCAGTCTTTTTGGATGGTGGGGATTCAAGTTATGCTTGCGGTCACTTTGATTGCGGTAATGATTGATAGGCTTCCATGGAAAGAAAGGCATATTCCTTTTTTATTAGCTCATGTGGGAATTATCCTTGTTCAAATAGGTTCGCTACTTACGTACTTTCACGGAGTTGATGGTGTGATGGTTTTTCCTCTTGGTGGGCAAAACAGATATGTTCAAGTAGCTCAAAAAGAATTTTCTGTTTACAGCTCGTTTGATGGCAATAAGTTTACAACACTCTTTAATCAAGATGTTGATTATTTTAAGAATGATCCAAAGGAGATTAAAGCTGAGTACTCAGTAGGAGCAGAGGAAAAAGTTTTAATTAAAGATTACTATATTTTTGCAGAAGCTAAAGATCAAATTTTAACTTCAAAGAACACTGAAGACGGTCCTGCAGTTAGGTATTTTATTGAAGGATCAAGAGCAAAAGAAACGGGTTGGCTTTTGGCTAATAAAATTTTTAAAGAGAATGAGAAAAGCTTAGGGCCTGCAAAAGTTAGTCTGCACCTTACAAAACCGAAAGACTATAAAGGGTCAAATGAGATTGTATTCTACCCCTCAGGAAGCACTCTTTCATATATTTTATTTAACAGGGCTGGAAAAAAAGAGGGAAATATAAAGGTCGGTGAGATTCTAGACACTGGCTGGATGGATTTTAAACTAAGAGTTCTTAGTTACAAACCTCATGCATATAGAGGGACTTATTTTGAAAAGTTGGATTTCCCTCATGCTTTAAGTACAGAGGCTTTAAATGTGAGTTTTAAAGGAAAAGACTACTGGTTAGGAGTAAACCAGCCTTTAAAGGTTTTTCTAAAAGATAGAGTATATGTTTTAAGTTATGCAAAAAAGAGAGTGGACATTGGTTTTAATATAAGACTTAAAGACTTTAAGGTTGCAAGGTATCAAGGCTCTATGAAGGCTGCAAACTATGAGAGTGTGGTCTCTGCAGGGGGTGAAGATGTACTGATCTCAATGAATGAGCCTATGAAAAAAAAAGGACTGACATTCTATCAAAGCTCATTTCAAGAAGATGAAATGGGGAAACCTACACACTCAATACTATCTGTGAATAAAGACCCCGGTAGATTTGTTAAATATTTTGGCTGTTTTTTAATAGCTCTTGGAACAATATTTTTATTTTGGTTTAAAAAACGTGGCCATAAGTGGCGATTTGTTAAATAGGCGTTAAAAAGAAAAGGCTGCAGTTTATGAAAAATACAATTTTATTTTTAATTCTAACAATGCTTTCAAGCTTTTCATTTGGTGTAACTTTAAAAGAGCTCCCTGTTCAAAACGGAGGAAGGCTTAAGCCTTTAGACACCTTGGCTGGAGAAAGTGTAAGGCTTATATACGGAAAAACCAAGTATAAGGGAAAAGATCCTGCCACATTAGTTTTAACATGGCTTCTAGCCCCTCAGGTTTGGTCAGAGACTGAGTTTATTCAGTTAAAGAGTAGAAAACTAAAAACAGCACTAAACCTTGAGATCACAAAAGATTACTTCAGCCAAAAACAACTAGCTCAAAATTTAGCTCTAGAAAGCCTTCTTCAAAATTTAAATGTTAAAATCAAAAAAGAAGTGAAGCTAAATGCTTTTGATCAGGCTTTATCAAGGCTTCAGGGGCAGCTTTCAAGGCTTAGTCAGTTTCAATCAGGGGATATTTTAAGAGTGGCTCCTGTTGAAGGAACTGATAGATGGCTTTCTATAAATGAGTTTTCAAAAGAGCATCAAGAAAAGTTTGCTCAAGTGCTTAAGGATGTTTCAATTTCTTTAGGAGAAGAATCTAACATTGAATTAATTAAAAAAGTTGATAAAAGTGCTGATGAATATTCAAAGTTTTCTTTAGAATCTTATAAAGGTGATAAGAGTCACCTTTTCACAAAAGTAAAAGCTGAAGTTTTTTATAATTCATTTCATCCATTTAGATATGCGTGGATATCTTATCTTTTAGCGTTGATTTTTATTTTTTGTTTTTGGCTCTGGAAGAAAAAGTATTTTGTTTTAGCTTTCAACTCTTTTTTATTCTTTGGCTTCTTCCTTCATTTGGCAGGGTTTTTAATAAGAGTTTACATAAGCGGTAGAGCTCCTGTTTCTAATATGTATGAGACAGTGCTTTGGGTTCCCTTTGGAACAATTGTTTTTGGTTATGTAGTTGGAAAGTGGAACAAAAGTTTAATGCCTTATGTAGGTTCATGCGTTGTAGCGCTTTTTTGTTTGATCATGTCAGACTTAGCTCCAGTGATTTTGGATCCAAGCATTCAGCCTTTAGAAGCCGTTTTACGTTCTAACTTTTGGCTTTTGACTCATGTTTTAACGATTACAATTTCATACTCAGCATTTTTTCTTGCCTTTATTTTAGGAGATTTTTCTTTATTTTACCATCTAAACGAGAATAAATATCGAAAAGAAATTTCTGAGATAACAACTTCAATTTACAGAAGTCTACAAATTGGAATCTTACTTCTTGCTGTTGGAACTGTTTTAGGTGGAGTTTGGGCTGATTATTCTTGGGGGAGATTCTGGGGATGGGACCCAAAAGAAACTTGGGCGTTTATTGCTTTGATGGGTTATTTAGCTCTTTTACACGCAAGATTAGTTGGAATGGTTAAGTCTTTTGGGCTTGCTGCCGGATCTATAATCGCTTTTAGCCTTGTGATCATGGCTTGGTATGGTGTGAACTTTTGGTTAGGTGCTGGTCTTCACTCATACGGCTTTGGCTCTGGTGGGGTGGAGTATGTCTCTGTCTTTGTTCTGTTGCATATTATTTATGTTTTATTTGTAGGCTTATTTATGAAAATGAAAAAAGAATCTAAAAATTCGTAGTTGAAAGTTCATTGATAAAGTTTTATTTATGGATACTAAAATTAAATTTTATTTAACTAGTTTTTAAGTAAAGAGAAAGAGCTATGGTAAAAAAAGTCGTTGGTGGTGTTGTCGGGTTGGCGTTTGTTATAGGACTGTGCAGTTATGTATACCTACTTACAAACAATAAATTAAGTATAGGTTACAATGTTGGTTATAAACCAGATCAGCCTATTCCATTTTCACATAAGCTTCATGCTGGTCAATATGGAATAGATTGTAAGTATTGCCATACAAACCCAGGAGTCTCTAGAAACTCCGCGGTTCCAAGTTTAAATATTTGTATGAACTGTCACTTGTCTGTGGGAACAGATAAGAAGTGGGTTCAGACTCTTGGCGAAAAATACGCAAATAACGAGCCTGTTGCTTGGAACAATGTTCACTTGCTCCCAGATCACGTAAAATTCAATCACTCAAGACACGTTGCCGCGGGTAAATCTTGCCAGACTTGTCACGGTCCAGTTGAAGAAATGGAAGTGGTTTACCAATACAAAGACCTTTCTATGGGTTGGTGTGTGAATTGTCACAGAGGCGCAGGAGACGAAAGTCTATCTGATGAAGAAATTAAGAAGTTTAAAGAGTCTGGTCATAATCAAGCTCCAATTAACTGTTCAACTTGTCATTACTAAGATTATCAGAAGGATATTAGCAAATGAGCGAATCTAATAAAGAAATAAAAAACAAGCATTGGTTAAGTCTAGATCAGTGGAGACAAGATCCACAATTTAATGAGCTAGCAGAAAGAGAATTTAAAGCATCACCTCTAGATGATGGTGCTCAATCAGGATGGGCAAGAAGAGACTTCTTAAAGCTTATGGGCGCAAGTATGGCCTTAACTTCTTTTGGATGTGTTCGTAGACCAATTCAAAAGATTGTACCTTATGTAAAGAGACCAGATGGACTGGTTCCAGGTGTTTCAAACTTATACGCTTCAACATATCAAGAGGGTGGAGATGTATACGGTTTAGTGGTTAGAACTCGTGAGGGACGTCCAATTAAAGTTGAGGGTAATGAATTTTTCCCAGGAATTGGTGAGGCTTTAACAGTTCGTGGTCAGGCTCATATCTTAAGCTTATATGATCCAGATAGACTTACAGGACCTGTTCAAAATTTATTAAACCCTAAAAGAACCAACAAAGATGTGATCAACACGGACTGGGAAAAAGTTGATACAGAGCTTGCTAAAAAATTTAAAAATGGTGGAGTTTATGTTCTTTCAGGTTCAAATCCATCAGAATCTTCAAGAAAACTAATTAGTTCCTTCACTTCAGCAAATAGTGGGGAATACTTTGAGTGGTCTCCAATGGGCTATGAAGCATTTAAGAAGTCATTCTCTGTTTTAGGTGGGGAGGTTAAAGAGCTTCCAAGGTATAGACTTTTAAACGCAAACTATGTTCTTTCAGTAGGTACTGACTTTTTAGCTACAGACTATGGTTCACTTCAACTTCAAAAAGAGTGGGGTATTAGACGTGATGTAGAGCTTAAAGAAGTTCCTGTGAAGTTAACTCAAGTAGAGTCACTTTTAAGTCTAACAGGAACAAATGCTGACCAAAGAGTTATGCTAAAGCCTTCAGAATACTTATCATTTTTATGTGCTGTGATTTCAAACTTAGGTGGAACAAGTTCTTATGCAAGTGCAGCTTCTCGTTATGCGGGGATCAAAAAACTTTCAGAGGGTGCTTTAGAGCAGGCGAAACACGCTGCTCACGAACTTAAAAAGAATAAAGGCAAATCTATTGTTATGGGTTTTGGTGTGCAATCAAAATCTGCAGATTACATCGAAATTCAAAAAGCAGTTCATTACATCAACTCATCTTTAGGAAATGACGGTGAGACTATTGATTACTCTCAAGCTCCATATGCTTCTTATAGAGGAAATGAAAGCTCAATTGAAACATTAATTAAAAAGATGAACTCAGGAGTAGTTAAAACATTAATTATTCATGATTCAAACCCAGCTTACACATACGGCGATCAAGCAAAGCTTAGAGCTGCATTAAGCAAAGTTTCTACAGTAGTTTACACAGGTGATAAGAATGATGAAACAGGTTCTGTTTCTCATTGGGTTCTTCCAGATGACCATTCAATGGAAAAATGGAATGAGTTTGAAAGCTTTAAGAATGTATATTCAATAGGGCAGCCAACAATTTCTCCACTTTATAAGACACGTGCTTTTGAGCAGTCTTTACTTAAGTGGTCAGGAAAATCTGAAACTTGGTATGATGTGGTTAAAGCTACATGGGAGTCTAGATACAACGCTAATAAGTCAAAATCTGGGTTTGCTGACTTTAACACTTTTTGGGTAGAGCTTTTGCAAAAAGGTGTTTGGGACCTTTCTGAGTTTAAAAATTCAGTAAAACCTTCTAGAATTTTTTCAGGTTCATTTGCTGCTAGATTTAAAGAGTCTAAAGGTGAAGAGCTAGTCATTTACAAAAAAACATCAATGGGAGACGGAAAACTTGCAAATGTGAGTTGGTTACAAGAGCTTCCAGATTCAGTTTCAAAAATTGTTTGGGACAACTACTTATCAGTTTCTATGGACTATGCTGAACACCACAAATTATCACAAGGTGATATTGTGGAGCTTTCAAAAGATGGTTACACAATCGAGATTCCAGTAAACATTCAACCGGGACAAGATGCTGAGACTTTAGGTCTTGCAGTTGGTTACGGTAGAAAAGGTGCTGGTAAAGTTTGTGAAGATGTTGGACAAAACGCATATCCATTTATTACAAATGGTTTAACATCAGCATTGACTGCAACAGTTAAGAAAACATCTAAGAAAATGGAACTTGCAAACCCTCAGGGTCATCATGCAATGGAGTCTCGTCAAATTGTGACAGAGGCTTCGTATGATGAGTTTAAAAAAGATGAAGCTGCAGGGATTCATAGACATAAAATCTTTTCGTTATGGTCTAAACATAAGTACACAGGTCATAAATGGGGAATGTCTGTAGATTTATCAAAGTGTACAGGCTGTTCAGCTTGTGTGATTGCTTGTCAGTCTGAAAACAACATCCCTGTTGTTGGTAAAAAGCATGTGATCAACGGTAGAGAAATGCACTGGATTAGAATTGATAGATACTACTCTGGAGACCCAAAGGCTCCTCGTGTAGTTTTTCAACCAGTAATGTGCCAGCACTGTGATAATGCCCCTTGCGAAACTGTTTGCCCAGTTTTAGCGACGGTTCATTCAAGTGAAGGGACAAACGACATGTCTTATAACAGATGTGTTGGTACTAGGTATTGTGCAAACAACTGTCCTTATAAAGTTAGAAGATTTAATTGGTTTAACTACTCTAAAGTAGAAGCTCCTCTTAACATGGCATTAAATCCAGAGGTTACAGTTCGTTCAAGAGGTGTAATGGAGAAATGTACTTTCTGTATTCATAAGATTCAGGAAGGGAAATCAAAAGCTGTTTTAGAGAAGAGACGTTTAAAAGATGGCGACATCAAGCCAGCTTGTGAACTGACTTGTCCTACAAAAGCAATTGTTTTTGGTGACATGAATGACAAAGAGTCTGCCGTAAGTAAGAAGTTTGAAAAAGAAAGAACTTACCAGCTTCTTGAAGAGATCAACAATGTTCCTTCTGTAAGATACATGACTAGAGTTTGGAATACTGATGAGGCTATTTCAGCTGGTCACCACGGTGGTGGTCATGGTGAGGAAAAAGATTCTCACGGAGAGAAGAAACCTCATGCAAAAGAGTCACATACTGAAGGAGGGGCGCACTAATGAGTTTAAAAGAAAAACCGCTAATTTCCGGTGATAAAAGTGCTAAGAATGTTTCAGATGATATCTCATCTTTAGTTGAAAGAACTCCAGGTCTTAAATGGCTTATGATGTTTGGTAGTGCAAAGACACTGATGATTTTTTACATCTGTTGTTTAGCTATGATCATTTCTTATGGTATGGGACTGATGGGTGTTAACCATCCAGTTGGTTGGGGTACTGATATTGTTACTTTCGTATTTTGGGTTGGTATTGGTCACGCAGGAACATTGATTTCGGCTGTACTTTATCTTTTTCGTCAGAAGTGGAGAACTTCGATTGCAAGGTCTGCAGAGGCTATGACTGTTTTTGCTGTAGCAACTGCAGGTATTTTCCCAATTCTACATACAGGTAGACCTTGGCTTGCTTTCTGGCTTTTTCCTTATCCAAACCAAAGAGGGCCTTTATGGGTTAACTTTAGATCTCCTCTTTTATGGGATGTTTTTGCAATATCAACTTATGCAACAGTATCTGTAGTTTTCTGGTATGTTGGTATGGTTCCCGATTTTGCAACATTAAGAGATAGAGCAAAGAAAGATGGAAAGAAAATTTCAAACAAAATCTTTGGCGCGCTTTCTTTAGGTTGGAGAGGAGCTACAAGAGATTGGTCACATTATGAAATGGTGTATTTAATTCTTGCAGCATTATCAACTCCTCTAGTTTTATCTGTTCACTCGATTGTATCATTTGACTTTGCGGTAGCTCAGTTACCAGGGTGGCATACAACAATCTTCCCACCATACTTTGTTGCTGGAGCGGTATTCTCTGGTTTTGCAATGGTTGTGACTTTAATGACTCTTATAAGAATAGCAGTTCCCGTGTTTAAAGATTACATCACTTTAGATCATATGGAGCTTATGAATAAGATTATTATGACTACAGGTATGCTTGTTGGTTATGCTTACGCTTCTGAATTTTTTATTGCTTGGTACTCAGGTTCTAACTACGAAGGCTATGCATTTATCAATAGAGCATTCGGGCCATATTGGTGGTCTTATTGGACTATGGTTTCTTGTAACGTTTTGATTCCTCAAATTTTCTGGATCAAAAAAATGAGAAGATGTATTCCAGTGATGTTTGTTGTTTCAATTTTTGTAAACATCGGAATGTGGTTTGAGAGATACGTTATCACGGTGACTTCATTACACAGAGATTTCTTACCTGCTAACTGGGGTCTATTTGATATGACTTTCTATGACTTTGGAGCATTGGTAGGAAGTTTTGGAATGTTCTTTACGTTATTCTTACTTTATATCCAAGCAATTCCAGCTGTATCTATAGCAGAGGTAAAACCTGTTTTAGACACTGGAAAAGAAGGAGGACACTAAAATGAGCGGTGGTGTTATGGGCGTGTTCACAGACGAGCACACAATTTTAGAAGCGGCTGAAAAGACAAGACTTAAAGGTTTTATAGACTTTGATGCAATCACTCCTTACCCAATTCATGGTATGGAAGATGCTGTAGGTGTTAAAAGATCATGGATTCCATGGGTTGCTCTTGCAGCGGGTGCTACAGGCTGTATTTTTGGTTTGTGGTTTACTTGGTGGACTTCAGCAGTGAGTTGGCCAATTAATGTTGGTGGAAAACCTATGTGGTCTCTTCCTGCATTTATTCCAATAGTTTTTGAATTAACAATTCTTTTTGCAGCACTAGCTTCAGTTAAAGTAATGATTTTTGCAGCTTTAGGTTTACCAAAGGTAGATCCTCCAGTTGTTGATTTAGATCTTACTTCACACAAATTTGGATTGTTTATTTCAGAGAAAGATAAAAATTATAAATCTTCAGATGTGCAAGCTTGGATGAAAGAGCTTGGAGCTGAGGCTGTTCATGAAGTGGCGGAGTATTAATATGTTGTTTGTGAATTTTAGAAAAGTATTAGTATTTACGTTGTCTTTGTTTTTACTTGCCTGTCAGGGCGGTGAGAACCAAACGAATATTGAACTTATTCAGGATATGATGGAAGGGCCTCAAATTAGAGCTCAAGAAGGAACCCCTGATGGTAAAATGCTTATGAGAGTTCCTCCTAAAGGAGCTATCCCAAGAGGTTTTAAACCATATCCATATGGTAAGTTTGATATAGAATCTGCAGATAAATTAAAAAGTCCAAAAGCGAGCCTTACAACAGATGAGCTGATTTACTTTGAAAGCGTTGGACGTGAAAAGTACGAAATCTATTGCGGTATTTGTCATGGTAAAACTGGAAGCGGTGACGGTCCTATAGCAGGTAAAATGCCTAAAAGACCTCCAAGTTTAAAAGAGGCAACATTTGTGGGTTATACAGACGGAAGACTTTATAACGTGATTACAAATGGTTGGGGTTTAATGGGGAGTTATTCTAGTCAAATTACATCTGATAAAGACAGATGGGCTGTAGTTGAATATGTAAGACACTTACAAAAAGGTGGTAACTAATGCATAAAGAAGTAGTTTTTAAAGAGCCGTCTCCCTTTTTATTTACAAATAAATATAAAGGAATTTGCGCAGTTTTAATCTTTATCGGACTTATAGGTTTTATCTTTGGTCTAAATATTAATGCTGAGAGAACTTGGCAGGCTTACTTAATGGGATTTTTCTTCTTCACAAGTATGTCTTTAATGAGCCTTTTCTTTTTAGCGATACAACATCTTACAAGTGCTAGATGGTCTGTGAACATCAGAAGAGTATTTGAAGCTTTAACGGCTTTTATACCATACGCTTTCATATTAATGATTGGGATGTTTGTAGGGGCTGAGCATTTATATAAATGGCTTAACCCTGAGATTGTTGCACATGATGCTTTACTTCAGCATAAAGCTCCATACCTAAACCAAACATTTTTTATTATTAGAACAGTGATTATCTTTATTGGATGGTTTTTATTTTCAAAAGTGATTGTAGGAAATTCTTTAAAGCAGGATTTAACTAAAGATGACAGCTTAATAACTAGAACGGTTCCTTATAGTATAGGATTTTTAGTGTTCTTTGCGCTAAGTTACTCTGTGTTTAGTGTGGATTTTTTAATGAGTCTAGAGCCGCATTGGTTTTCAACTATATTTGGTGTTTATATGTTTGGTGGGTCTATGCAGGCTTTTCTTTCAGCATCAATTTTGTTGATTTTGTTCCTGAATAAAAAAGGTCTTTTTAACGGAATGGTTACAAACGATCATTTACATGATTTAGGTAAATTTTTACTAGGCTTTACAATGTTCTGGGCTTATATCGCTTACTCTCAGTACATGTTAATTTGGTATGCAAACATGCCGGAAGAAACAATGTTCTTTATGCATAGGTCAGTAGGTGAGTGGGGAATGGTATCTTTAGTTATGATGTTTATTAAGT
Organism: Bdellovibrionales bacterium; assembly: GCA_050633065.1. Taxonomy (GTDB): domain Bacteria; phylum Bdellovibrionota; class Bdellovibrionia; order Bdellovibrionales; family UBA1609; genus JALZUR01. The sequence goes on along the minus strand of JBOEFV010000027.1, from coordinate 23,482 downwards.
TTATCATCCCATTCTTACTTCTTCTTCCACGATGGGCTAAAAGAACTCCTAAGTACTTAGGTACGATTTGTGTTGTTCTTATTGGAACACAGTTCTTAGATCTTTTCTGGTTAATTTATCCTAACTTTGATGAGCATCATGCTAAGTTTTCAATCTTAGACATTTCTGTTCTTTGTGGGTTTATGGGTATCTTCTTATTTTCTATGTTTAGATTCTTAAGTAAGAACAACTTGGTTCCAGTTGGCGATCCAAGAGTAACTGAGTCTGCATCTCACTCTGTTGTATATTAATTCTAAACTACAATAAAGTGACTTTTAAAAACCTCCTTTTAAGGGAGGTTTTTTTATACTCCAAGCATAAGTTTAGTTTGTTCAGAAACCCATTTGATTGCAGGGTTGCCGGAGTTTTTCTTTTTATAAGAAAGCCCTATATGATGTTTTCCAAAATTTAGAGGCAGCGATTTGAGTTTTACCTTTTGAATTATACCGTTTTCAACAAGAGGGAATGCAACCCAGTTAGGTAAAAGAGCAAGGCCTAATTTTTCTTTAGCCATAGCCTTAGCTGTTTCAAAATCACCGCAAGAAACAATGTTATATATTTTTTTTAAAGAGGTGATGTGCTTATCAACGGTTATATTTTTAGCGTCTCGGGCTTCTATATATGTGTAGATGTCTTTTGTGTCATCTAAGTTAACGTGTTGATAAAAAGAGTAATAGTCTTCATATAAAGGTATATGTTCTAAAGTTCTTGTTGTTTTAGGGTTAACAGAAATACACAGATCTAAATCCTCAGATTCTACATTTGAAATGAGATCTTTACTTAAACCGCTGGTAAGGTTTATTTTTAGTTTTGATTGATTTTCTTTAATGAACTTTAAGAGTCTTGGCATAAAGTATATTGAAATACTGTGGTAGCTTCCTATTTTTAAATCTCCGCCTAAAACTAGAGAGCTTTTAATGTAAAGACTTTCTTCCGTTTTAGTGATCATTAGGTTTAAGCTTTCCCCAAACTTTAAAAGCTCTGTTCCTGCTTGTGTGAGCTCAATGCCTGTTCTTTTTCTAATAAATAAAGATGTATCAAGAGAGCCTTCTAAAATTTGCATAGACTTAGATACAGCTGATTGTGAAATATTCTCTTTTAAAGAGTATTTTCTAATAGAGCCATAGCGGACAACCCCTAAGAAGTGTTTAATTTTTTCAAGGTGATCTATAAGCATAGCCTAATATATCGCTAAAATAGATATAAGTATATATATTTTAGTCTTTTTATTATTTTTAATTAGCCGTAAAGTACTTATATAGGAGGAGTGTTATGAAAGGATTAGTAGTTGTATTAGGGTATTTGGTTCTGTTTACGGGATGTTCAGAGAATGAGGCTAAAAGTCTTGAAGAGATGGCTAGCGTTGAAATGAAGGAGAACACGGGGCAAGAAGGGCCAAGTGATGATCCGGTTAAAGAGAGTATTGTTAAAAAAGCTACATACAGGCTTACCTTTACATCTTTGTGGGAGAAAGATGACCACCTAGGCCGTCCAGAAGGAGCTCACTTCTCACCAATAGTGCTGACTGTTCATAACGAGAACCACGTACTTTTTCCAATTGGTGAGCTTACCGGTAAAGGCTTAGAAAGAGTTGCTGAAGTGGGTAATCCGACAGACCTAAATGTAGAGATAGCAGAAGATAAAAGAAGAGGAAATGTTTTAAGTTCTCTTAACACAAAAAATCAGGATGTTCCTAAACAGCTTGTTCAAACAATAGATGTTGAAGTGAATTTTGGTTTCCCTTTAATTTCATTTGTAACAATGATTGCTCCAAGTCCTGATTGGATTGTGGGACTAGACTCTTTAGAGCTTCATGACGGTGAGAAGTTCTTAGAATCTACAGGTGAAATTGATCTTTATGCATACAATGCAGGGACTGAAGATGGTGATAGAGGAGGAAATTTTTCTATCAACAATAGCGCTACTAGAAATCCTACTCCCATTGAAAAGCTTAAAGGGAGAGGTTTTGATAAGCCTTTTGCTAAAGTAGTTCTTCAAAAAATAAAATAGTGACGTAAAAGGGCTTTGTTTAGACATAAGCCCTTTTCTAAAGTAAGAGCCTTAGGGGTTAGTCAGTCAGTGTCGTTAAGAAGGCTTAACAAGGCTGTTGAGTTCATGAGATCAAGGCCTTCGTACAATAGATCTGCAGGTGTTTTAGAATCATTTTACTCATCAGCAGCTTTAAACGATTTACTTTTTCTAACAGAATAAAAAAAAGCCTCGCAAGAATAAACGAGGCTTTTAATAATATAAACTAATTTTAAAAATTAAAGAGTAGCTTCACCTTTGTTCCAGTTCACTGGGCAAAGTCCGCCAGTTTGTAGAGCATCTAAAGTTCTTAAAACTTCTTCAGGGTTTCTGCCAACAGCAAGGTCGTTTACAGCAGCGTATCTTACTACACCTTCAGGATCTACAATATATGTAGCTCTGTAAGTAACACCTTCTTTTTCATCTAAGATTCCAAGATCTTCAGAAAGCTCACGTTTAATATCTGCAATTAAAGGATAATCTAAACCTTTAAGGTCTTCGTTGTGAGTTCTCCAAGCCATGTGAACAAATTCAGAATCAATACTTGCACCGTAAAGCTCGCAGTTTCTTTCTTTAAACTCACCATAAAGGTTGTTAAAGCCAACTAATTCAGTAGGGCATACAAATGTGAAATCTTTTGGGTAAAAGAACATGCACATCCATTTTCCTTTATAAGAATCATTTGAAAGCGTAGTGAAAGCTTTGTCTAAGTTAGTGTCTACAGTTGCTGTAAGGTTGAATTGAGGGAATTTTTTTCCTACTCCTAACATAATTGAGTCTCCTTGTTATATATGTTGTTGAACCATAATTTTTACAGAAATTAAGTCTTTAAAACAAGTCTGGGTATAAATAGGTGGTGCTGTATGTCGCGATTTTACAAATCTACTTTTAAAAAAGAAAAAGAGTATTTTTTAGGCAAAACACTAGAGATAAAGTCTTTAAAATGAGGGGCTTCATCTGTAACAAGTACTTTATCCTCTAAGTTTTTCTTTAAAGATAGTGAGCCTGAGAGCATATCCTTTAGTTGTATAGAAATCTCTTCTGAGGCGTCAGCAAGCTCCATATGAAGCCCTTTGGTCTTAAGGTATGTAGCAAGCCTTTCTTTAAAAAAAGGAAAGTGAGTGCAGCCTAAGATTAGAGTATCAATTTCAGAGTCGTCTTTTATTTTATCAATATAGTGGTCAAAAGCGGCTTCTAACAGAGGGTGATCTGCTCCGGCTTCTTCCACTAAAGTAACGAGCGTCGGGCAGCTGATAGAAGTTAACTTGGCTTCATCATCAAGATTTAAGAGTTCTTTTTCATATTCATTTGATGAAACAGTGGCTCTTGTTGCCCAAAGGCCAATATGGTTTGTTTTTGTTTTTGAAAGAGCTGCATCAGCTCCAGCCTCAATCACTCCTATGGTTTTAACGGGAAGATCTAAATCATGTAAAACACTAGATGCTGAGTTACATGCAACCACAACAGCTTTAATAGGGTAGTTAGAGGTTAAGAAATTAATATTTCTTTCAACATATTTTTTAATAGTTTCTTTTGATTTTGCTCCGTAAGGAAGCCTTGCTGTGTCTCCAAGATAAACAAAAGACTCGTTAGGAAAATCAACAAGGAGTTTGGTGAGAACACTCAGCCCCCCCACTCCAGAGTCGAAAACTCCAATGTATTTTTCTTCACTCATAATTAAAGAGAAAGCCCGTGCGCAACAGATTCTCTAATTCCTGAAGTACTCATTTTAATAAATCTTGCGTTGTCTTTAATATCTGAGAATTGGATAGCATTAATATAACTCATTCCAGATCTTACTCCTCCTGTAAGCTCCATAACAACACTCTCAACATGACCTTTGATGTTAATCATATGAGACTCACCCTCAGGAGCCATTCCTTTAGCAACCCCGCCTCTCCAAGAATCTTGAGCTGAGCGAGAAGCCATACCTCGATAAAGTTTTTTACCATGACGAACTTCACCAGGACTTTCTAAAGTTCCGGCAAGTAAAGATCCAAGCATTACAGAATCTGCTCCAGCACAAAATGCTTTAAAGATATCACCTGAAGTTTTGATTCCTCCATCTGCAATAATAGGAACATTGTGCTTTTCAGCTTCAAGCTTACACATAGCAATAGCAGTGAGTTGTGGCAGACCACAACCTGTTATGATTCTAGTGGTGCACATAGAACCAGGGCCAATTCCGACTTTAATGGCGTCAGCTCCAGCGTTTGCAAGGTCTTTAACAGCTTCAGGCGTTGCAACATTTCCTGCAATAACTTCAAGACTAGGAAATTCTTTTTTAATCCAAGAAGTTAAATCCATCATAGTTGAGCTGTGCCCGTGAGCAATATCAATTGTGATAAGTTCAACACCGGCATCAAATAAAGCTTTTGCCCTTTCTTTACCTTTATCTCCAATACCAACACTTGCTGCAAGTAAAGGTGATTTTGATTTTTTAACTAGTTCAAGTTCTTGAATCTGTTGTTCAACATCTATAAATCTATGAAGAATACCAACCCCTCCAAGATCAGACATGGCTTTTGCCATATCACCTTCAGTAACAGTGTCCATATTAGAACTGATGATAGGTGTCTCACGTGTGATTTTTTTTGTGATTTGAGAACTAAGATCAGGATCTTTTCTTGATTTTACTTCAGATTTACAAGGCACAACAAGTACGTCATCAAACGTAAGCCCCTCAGGTCTATCAGCAATATCATGTCTAGTTAAAAAAGCTCCCATTATGTCTCTCCTTAATGTTTTGAGTTTTGGTTTTATAGTGTTTCTTGATCAGTTGTAAAAATATTAGAATAAAGATTTAAGACGTATGCAAAGCTAATAACAACACCTGTAGCTTGAATCGCTGAAGCCATAACTCCAAGTATTATGTTTGTTGGAGTTTCAAATAAAACTCGCTCAGAGTTTGTAGCTACAAAAAGAATGATTGGTAAAGCCATGGTAAAGAAGAATAAAGGGATCAAAAAGGGACTTTTTAAAGGGAGTTTATCTCTTGAATCCTCAATAGGGTCATAGTGAGGGTCTTTCATGTTTGGATTAAGGAAAACACTTGGAAGTGCGAAGCTTAATCTCACAGCCTCAATAACCCCTGGAATTATAAGAAGGAATAACCTTAGCAAAACTCGAACTTGGGCTCTGACTTCAGTAACAATCCAATCACTAAAATGTAGTGCTGCAAACGTCATTAAAGACGTCTCTTTATGAAGGTTTAATATAGCTCCGAAATGGAAAAACGAATAAATCTTTATAAACCCTCCAAAAAGAAGAGAGACCATGAAAGTCATCAATGCAAACCTAAGCTGGTCACTGTCATTGTAAGCGTTCATTTTAACAAAAATTTGTAGAAGGCTAATGATGATAAGTTGTGTGAATATAAGTAGAAAAACTACTAGGAAATGCTTTGAAAAAAGAAAAGATTTAATAAGCTTTTTTAGATCCATACCAACCCGGAATCCTATCGGGTCTAGATTGGTATGGGTAGTTTATATAGGTAAATGTGGAATAATTAAGCTTTAAAGCCTTATACTTGAGCTTTTAAGCTCCAGCTGCGGCACCAGCCAGCACCTTTAACAAGCTTTCCTGGGAATAGGCTACATTTACCACCAACTCCATCAGTAGAGCTGTCAGCTGTATAAAACTGGCAGTTTACACATGTTTGATCAGCACCTTTTGTTGCACCTTTATCAGGTCTAGCACCCTCTTCAAGACTGGCAGCATCTTCAGTATAACCAAGTGCTTGAGCCGTTGTGTTGCTGGTTTCTACATAAGGTGTAGCTGTAGTAGCTTCTTTTTCAGCAGGAGCTGAAGCATCGCTAGATGTTGTTTCTTTCTTAGAACAAGCGGCTGTTAAGTTTACTGCTGCTAGTGCTGTACCGCCTAAAGCGGCCTTTTTAAGAAGGTCTCTTCTAGTAGATTTCATAGGTGATCTCCATTTCTGTTTTCAGTTTGTTATCATTTAGAATTTAAATACTAAAGCTATGCAAAAAAGCGTTCAAGGTTTTGAGGGAAATGAGAGGTTTTCTCAGGGACAAGCTAGCCATTTCTTAAAATCTAGATTCCTTATCAATCTGTAAAAAAGATAAACAATCTTCTCAAAGAATAAGGCCTTTTTGCCTATTTTAATGGGGTCGAAGGGTTTGTCATACAAACCTTGGTCTGGGACTTGAATCCATAAAGAGAGCTTACGATAGGCTCTTCATGCAAAAACTTTTATTTCTTTTATTTTTAGCTTTCTCAGTCAATACATTCGGGGCCCTTTCTTCAGAAATTGGCGTTTCTATATCGATTGATAAAACTAACACTCTTTTAAAAGAGCTTTCAGGAGATTTTACTGTAGAAGATGAAGAAATTGAATTTGGGGGAGGTGGCTTTTTTGATGAGATTCAAAAAAGAAGAGTGAGCCTTTCTCTAGATTCATTAATAAACTTTGAGTTAGATGGTTTTGATAGAGCATCGGCTGAAATTAACTTTAAAAAATTAACACTTCTTTTAGAAGGCTTTTATTATGAAAACATCACAGTTGTTAAAAGATCTGGTGTTCGCGCAAGAGTGAAAACAATTATAAAATGTGAAAGTCTTCCAATTATATTAGAGAACTGGAAAGGGCATATGAGCACATCTATAGCCTTTGATGGGAAAACGTTAAATTTAAATAAAGATAAAGGAGTTTTTGATCTAGATGGCGGCGATATAAGTATCGACTTTTCAAGCTGTACAGGGCCAAAAGGTGTTGATCTAATTTTTAAAGATGAGATTAAAGAATGGATAAATTCGGCTGAGGGAAAAGAGCTGCTTTTTGAACAAGCTATTTCTTATGGACAGGAATTCCTTAATGAAAACTGGGAAAGAATTAAAGAGAATGATCTTAAATTTGACCTTCTCGGAACAGAGGTTTCATTAATAGTTGAAGATATTGAATTTTTTGAAAATTATTTACAGGTAAAAGGGTCTGTTAAAGCTGAAAACAATAAGAAAGACTACAAACTTCTTTTAGAAAAAGGAGCTTTTGAATCATTTACTGATGAGGCGGGAATACTTCTTCCTAAAGAGTTTTTCTCTAAGCTAGTTCCTGATATTATAAAGGAAAGCAGCCTTTCTTTTCAAATGTATAGAGCCGATATTCCAGGGGTAGACTTTTTATTTAACAGTCGATTTATCCAGTTTTTTGTATGGAGTGACCTTTTAAACTTTAGAAAAGACTCAAACTTTAAAACAGATATAGCAATAACTGATACAAAGGTTCATCTTGTAAAGACAAGGGGAAGTGGATTCTCTTACAATCTTAATGGTCGTCACGATATAGAAATGAGTTTTTTAAATAGTAGGGGAACTGAGTATCCATATATGAATTTCTATGGAGGTTTAAAAGGTTCGATAGACTTAGATTTAAATAATGAAGGTTTTTCTTTTGTTGTTAAAAATCCTGATGTGAGTGCTAAGCGTTCATGGAGTCCTTTAATGACTAAGTGGAGAAAATCTAAGCCTATGGGAAAGCCTTGGATGAGCATGATTATGCCAAGAGTTGAGAATGCTTTTAAGGGAATGGAGTTTAACTATACATGGAAAGACCTTGGAATTTCAGATTATATTCAAGCTGTTTCTATGAAAGAAACTCAAAAAGCATTCTTTTTAAATGTTGAGCTTAAAGAAAAAGAAGAGACAAGATCTTTAGCAAGTGTGAAAGCAGTAAAGTAAATAACAAAATAATTAGTAATTGTATTGTATTTGGGCTGAAACAGTATCCCTATCAAGAAGTCCACTAAGAAGCTCTATGAGCTCACCTTCAAGAATATTTCCAGATAAGTTAAACTTAAAGTTTTTATTGATCTTATAACCAACTTTAAAATTGTATAAAGAAAACTTTAAAGATTTACTTACAAAATAACCACCACTTAAATCATATTTTTTATACTTCCAATTAGCTCCAAAGAGATAAGCTTCTCTAAAAGGGGAGACTAGGCCAAGAGAAGAGTCACTGCTGTTTTTAGATTTATAAGCCTGAAGGACACCAAGGAGGAGAGTGTTGCCAATAGGAACACCCCATTCAAGCCCTGCAGTATGTGTCTGGCTTTCTCTATAGCCTTGTCTTACATTCTCATCACCTTTAGAAATGTTTCCTTCATAAAGGAGGCGCCATTTAAAAGGAAGTGTGTACCTTACGCTTAAACCAAGTCTTTCAACTTTCTGATATATAGGAATCACTCCAATAGGATTATCAATTTGAAAAACTCTTTGTCCTGGGGTGAGGTCAAGGGCTGTTAGGTTAAGATTTAAATCTACAGAAGGGTCTGTATCGACTCCTCTGTAGTATAGAAGCTGTGTTAAAAAAGGATCAAGCTTAAGTCTTATACCACCTACGAAGTTTCCACTTAGAGCATCATCAATGGTTTCACTGTCTTCGATACTGTAATTAGCCGTTTCAGGAAAAAGATAAGTGTCCCCCTCGGACTTTAAATTTCCGGGTATTTTAGTAGGGATAAACGGAGTGTTGTTTCCAGGGTAAAGATTTTCAAATCTTTTTGGCATATAGGAAGTAAAGAGCCTGACAGCCTTTGTCTTATAGGTGAACCTAAGTGTAGGACTTGAAATTTTTTGAGCGTTGAAAGGGGACCAGTATGAGGCTGTATCTACAAAATTTAAAGGGCTAAAGAGCTGAGACAAGCCAAAAGAGTGAGATAAAAACCCAGCTGTTAAAGAAAATTTATTGTAGTTTGCATAAAGCCCGGAGTTTTCAGTTCTTAGAAGGTATGATCTATCTTTTGAGTTTTTATACCTGTTTAGATCAATATGTGGAGAGAGGATAAGACCAAGGTGTTTGTTAAACTTATGGCGATACTTAAAGTAGAGTTCAGCGTCATAAGTGTTTTGACTATCAAGTTCTACAAAATGTTCATTCGTTAAGTTTAAACCAAAATCAAAATCGGGTCCTTTTTTAACTTTCTTTTTAACTGTAGCAGCGCCACTTATAGAGCTCACAGTGAGTAATAAAATAGAGAAGAAAAAGGGCTTTAAAATCATACTCCTATTCTATCTATTAAATCCGTCATTTTGGTAAAGAGGAGGGCTCCATTATCGATTAAAGCCTGGGTTTTTCCATAAACATCATAGCCATAAACGGTCATGCCTGCGGCTACAGCAGCTTGAGCTCCTCTAGGGCTATCCTCAATTACGGTGCAGTGCTGAGGTTCAATCCCCATTTCTTTAGCGGCATGTAAAAACAGAGATGGATCTGGTTTAAATTTGTTAATTTGGTAAGCAGAATAGATGTTCTCGCCAAAGTACCTATTAAGTTTAGTGACCCTTAAAGTGGTTTCCATTTTTTCCATAGGGCCGTTTGAGGCAATACAAATCTTACAGTTTAAAGACTCTATAAGCTTTTCTACTCCAGAAACAGGTTCAAGCTCTTTTTCAAAAGCGACCTTCATTTTGTGCCTAAAGTTTGAAACAAACTCCTGTGGAAGTTCAATATCATGCTCAACTTTCACATAGTGAATCCAGTCGGCAATGGTGCCTCCTTGAAACAGTTCTAAAGCTCTCTCTAAAGTGATGCCCACACCAAATTCATTTACATAATCAACTAGAACTTGGTTTGTAATAGATTCGCTATCAACTAAAACTCCATCGCAATCAAAAATAATTAGTTTTTCCATTAATTTGAACCTTTCTTTTTTATTAAATTAGAGGCGCCTTTAATTTTTAAACACCTTTTTTCAATATCTAACTTTTTTAGCAGTTGTTTTTGAACACCATAGTTCCAGGGGGCCCCATTTACTTGCTCTTCTGTAATAGGAATATTGTTAGAAAATTCTCCGCAGAACAAGGGCGCGAAATTTTCAGCAAAAGCTCTTTGTACTCTAAGAGGAAGGAGAGAAATCTGGTCTATTTTTTCAAAAAAGCTATTTTGCTTAAAAGTGAAGTACTTTTCTCTTTGCGTAAAGGGAACAATATTCTTTAAAATAGTAATGCGTTCTTTAAGAGACAGTCCTGAGGTTTCATCTAGGGCTTTAGAGAGCCAAGGCTCTTTATTTTTTGCATAACTTACTTTTGAGGCAAGCTTGTTTAAAACCCCACGTCTTGAAGGATCTTTTTTTGAAAGCTCTTTAACATAAGAATTCTTTTTAAATCTTACTGCTGATAATTTATTTGCAATAAACCATTTCGTATCAAGATCAATTACAAAGCCTTGATCAAAAGAGCACTTAGTTAAGCATTTATATATTGAAAAAGGATTATCTTCATAAGAGCTGTAAACCCATTTTCTAAAAAGAATTTTCTTTAAATCCGTATCTGTTGTTTCTAGAATGCGAGACTTTAAAGTTTTTGCAAAGCTTTTTCGCTCTTTTACAGCTCTCTTTTTATCAGTGTAGAGTTCAAATATAGGGTGGTCAGGGTAGAGGAGTTTTAGAATAGAGTTTAAAACATCAGAATTGTTCTCTTTAGGGATTTCCGTTTTTAGTAAGGCGATGACATCTTCAGGAGCGATCTCTCCAAATTTAAGTTTGCTGTTTAAGATTGTCCAAAGCTGTGACTTAAAGAGGTTTGATTCAAATCTATGAATATTTTTTAGTAAGAAGCCTGAAGAGGCCTCATCTAAAGAAACCTTGATATAGCCATGGTCATTCCAGTTAGGAAAAACTGCTTTTGGGCAAGCTACCTCTTTTAAAGGAGTCCAATTAGTTTCTTCTCCACTAATTCTTAAAGTAAAAACTTCTTCAGGCTTTAAGGAGGAGTCCTCAAGCCACATAGCGAACTCTACCTTATGAGTCCTAAGAATTTTATCTCCGCTAGTGTAGCCTTGAAGAAACGAAATATCTTTTAGCTTGTTATCAATGCATGTAAATTTTGTTGTTATTGTGTTAAGGCCTTTTGTTTGAAGCCACTGATTGGTCCAGGTTTTTAAATTTTCACTTGTGTGGTTTTGAAGAGTTTTAATAAAGTCTTCTCGTTTTGTATTTTTTGTAGCATAAGTTTTAAAGTACTCAGCCAGGCCTAGTTTAAAGTTCTCTTCTCCAATTAAGAACACGAGTTGCTTTAAAGAGGAGGCTCCTTTTCCGTAGGTGATGCCATCAAAGTTGGTAAACGTCGTATCTGTATCGGGAACCAAGGTCTCAATCGGGTGGGTCGTTGGAAGCTGATCTTGCCAGTAGGCCCAAGTTTTAGTGCCCTTAGTGAAAAGGCGCCAAGACTCGGTGTACTCGGTCGCTTCCACAAGAGCCAAGTTCGCCATGTAGGTGGCGAAGCTCTCGTTTAACCAAAGGTCGTTCCACCATTCCATGGTTACGATATCGCCAAACCACATGTGAGCCATCTCGTGAAGGATGGTATTGGAACGTCCCTGCAGCTCGGCTCGGGTGGCTTTATGCCGATAAATGTAATTTCCGTTAAAGGTCACGGCTCCTACATTTTCCATTGCCCCCGAGTTGAACTGAGGAAGAAAGATCTGATCATACTTATGAAACGGGTATTTGATATCGAAGTATTCTTCGAAGAAATCAAATCCTTGGCGAGTGATTTTGAAGATCCTGTTCGAATCAACGTGTTCGGCCATCGACTGCACCGCGAAAATGCGACTCGGGATGCGAGCCCGGGTATCGGTCCAGACCGCAAAGGGTCCGGCACACATCGCCGCGATGTAGGTCGAGAATTTTTCAGTACGAGTAAACTCGTGGCGTACCAAATCGCCGTCGCCGACTGTGGCGTACTCTCGTCCGTTTCCGACGACTTTCCAAGTCGGCGGTGCCTTCACGGTGAGCCTGTAGGAGGCCTTTAGGTCGGGCTGATCGAAACTCGGAAACATCCGATTGGCGTCGTAGGGCTCAAAGTCGGTGTACACATATTCTTTGCCGTCCGCCGAGTCTTTAATCTTGTGAAGACCCGATCCGTCCGTGTCATAGTCGTTTCGAAACGCAAGCTCGACGTGGTTCTTTCCCGCTTTCAGGTGGGCAACCGGCAGCCAAACTTTTCCCTCTTCGATTTTCGCACCGGCTACGGACTTACCGTTCACCTTCAGGCTTCGAATCTCTTCACCCTGAAAATCGAGATGGAGTTTTTTCGGAACCTTCTTCAGTCGAAAATAGATTGCATTGGTCCCGGTGTAATCCGGTTTTTTGGCTCGAAGAGTCAATCCCAGTTTGTACCGAACGTCCGAAACCACGGCGCTTCGAGACAAAGCCAATTCGTGACTCAAGTTCGAGCCCGCAAGGCTTAAATTCGCTAAGCCGAATAGGATTCCGGCCGCAAGCCAAGGGGTCTTAAGACCCCGTTTTTGAGATAAAAACATCTACTATCCCCTAGTTCTTTTTCTTAAACGAAGCTCGAATCGCAAGCGCTCGTTCTAATTCTGAATTGGACTCTTTTACAGAACGAAGCACACTCGAAAGCGCCGGATCGTTTGCCCGAATCAAAGCGGCAGCCGCTTTTTGGTTGGCCTTGGTGATAATCACACTCGGAAACAGATTCTCCACGAAGGCTTCGACGTAGTAGCCGCCTCGCTTGGAGGCGATCCCTTCGAGGGCACCGTAAAATCGCTTCGCATAAGGCTTCAGCAATCGACTTTGGTGGGGCCACCAGAAGCCTCGCATGCCTTCTCTTAAGTGATCCAGCGGAGTCTTCGTATCGCCTACGAAACGTTTCCAGGCGGCTTCTTTATGAGCCTTATCCGGAAACGAAGCTTCTGCTCGAAATGCGGCTGCGGCACCTTTTTGGCTTTTGTCCCGTTGCTTTTCCTCGTCCAGCATTTTCTGGGAGCCGCGATAGTTCACAGAACACAGTCGGGCCAGCAGGTTCCAGCGAGTCGGTTGATCCAAGGTCACGCCTTTAATTTTGGCCTTGCCGGTAAGCAAGTTCGAAACGTACCGAGCGTGCACTTTATTGCTGGTGAGAGCGGCTCCCATATCGAACCACGCTTTCTGAAGATCAGAACCAGCCTTTACTTTCCGTGCTTGGGACCAAGCCAATTTTCGAACCTTGTCCGAATAGGCGTATTTCTTTCGAGTGGGAAGATACCGATTCAAAGCGGTTCTCACATTGCCAAGAATGCCGGAAAGTACCTTGGGATCTTTCTCTGTAGAGGCCTTCGCAAGAAAGAGATCTAGGTATTCGGTTGGCAAAGTGGCAAGGTCTCGGACCATGAACCAAGCTGTTTGCCAAACAGCCGCTCGAAGCATCGAGTCAGGAAGGCTTTCGAGTTCCTTTTTGGCGTACTCAAGACTTATCGGATCTAAGAAGGTCTTGGCGAATGCGTGATCTCCGTAGTTTGCAAATACGAAGTCCGGGGCGGCTTTGCCTTCATAGGCTTTCACCCGCGTGTATTTTCCCTCGACCCGAACGGTCTTGGCCTCTCGCAGAACCAGCTTTTTGCCTTTGCGATCATAAAGCCCGACCTTGAGACGATGCGGTCGAAACACAGAGGCTCCGTTGCCTTTCGACTGTTCAAGGACAAACGACTTAATTTTGCCGTCTCGAGTCTTGATCTTAGGAGTAATCGTATTGGTTCCGGAAGATTGCAGCCACAGCTTGGTCCACTCGGTGAGATCTTCGTTGGCTGCTTTGCCGATCGAGCGAATGAAATCAGCTCGGGTGGCATTTCCGAATTGATGCTTTTTCAGATAGTTGGCCACACCCTTTTGGAAGGCGTCTTCTCCGACAAAGAAGGCGAGCTGTTTCAATACAGAGGCTCCCTTGCCGTAGGTGATGCCGTCGAAGTTGGTGAACGTAGTCTTCGTGTCGGGTACTGCTGTTTCGATGGGGTGGGTGGTTGGCAACTGATCTTGCCAATATGCCCAGCCTTTAATTCGACTCGCAAAGGTTTCCCAGGCCCCTTTAAAGCGGGTGGCTTTGGTCAACCCAAGGTGGGCCATATACGTCGCAAAACTTTCGTTGAGCCACAGGTCGTTCCACCATTTCATGGTCACGATATCGCCGAACCACATGTGTGCCATTTCGTGGAGGATGGTGTTGGCGCGGCGTTCTCGGTCTAGCTCGGTCGCTTTCTTGCGGAAGATCATTCGGTCGTTGAAAATCACGCAACCGACATTTTCCATCGCACCCCAGTTGAACTGGGGAACAAAGATCTGATCGTACTTTCCGAAGGGATAGTCCACTTCGAAATATTTCTCGAAGAAATCAAAACCTTGGCGAGTGACTTCGAAGATCTCTTCGGGGTCGGCGTATTTTGCCATCGACTCTGTGACCAAAAGGTGACTGGGGATGCGAGCTTTCTTGTCTTCCCAAACCCGAAACGGACCGGCGACCAAAGCAAAGATGTACGGGCTGTAGGTTTCTGTCTGCCGAAAACGAAAGACGTTGCCAGGCTTCTTGGCCTCAAGGGCACCGCCCGACACGACCGTCCAGTCGTCACGAGCATCGACTTCGAGCGTATAGCGCGCTTTCAAATCGGGCTGATCGAAACACGGGAACATGCGGTTGGCATCGAAAGGCTCAAAATGGGTGTAAAGATAGGTGCGCCCGTCTGCAGGGTCTTCGATCTTGTGAAGGCCCGCCCCGTCGTTGTCGTAGTTACAGGTGTATTCCACCTTCACAGTGTTGGGGCCTTTTTGGAGCAATTTTGCCGGGAGGTGCAATTGGCCTGCTTCGTGGCGGATTTTGGAAACGGTTTTGCCGTTGACTGCCAGGCTTCGCACCGGCTTTCCTGAAGAAAGCTTGCCGTTGAAATCGAGAAAGAGCCCGCTTGGGTCTCCCGTCAGGTGAAAACTGACGATCACCTTACCGGTGTATTCCTCTTTGCGCTTGGCACCGAGATCAAAGTCGAGATTGAGATCGTAGTGAATTTTCGAAATCTTCTTGGAGCGAGCCATTGCCGCTTCTTTGAGAAGATTGCCTTGGGCTTCCCCACCAGCGAAAAGTGCGGCGGAGGCAACGAGACCCAGAATTGAAGAGACCAGCCATGGATGGCGCATGGAAAAACGCCCTTTCGTTAGGTGCGGAACGTACCGCGAGAGACGACCTCATGGGTATGTTTGTTCTCTAAAAGAACGCAAACAGAGCGCCTCGGAGAGCGGAACACAAAAAAACAAGGCCCCTATGGACCTTGTTTTTAAGATATTCGAAGTCTTCTTTTTAAGATTATTTTCCGCTGAAGCTTCCGGCTCGTGGCTTTTCGGGGCCATCAATCGAGATCAATTCGACTTTGAAGATCAAAGTGGCGTCGGGTCCGATATCCGCACCGGCACCTCGCTTGCCATAGGCCAAAGCCGGTGGGATCACAAATCGGTAGGTCGCACCCGGCTTCATTAGCTGAAGGCCTTCGGTCCAACCGGAAATCACTCGGTTCAAAGGGAAGCTTGTGGGTTTTCCTCGGGCATACGAGCTATCGAAGACCGTGCCGTCGATGAGGGTTCCCTCATAGTTCACCGTAACCTTGTCGGTGGGACCGGGTTTTTTGCCGTCTTTTTTGCCCTCAGTCAAGACCTCGTAGAGCAATCCGCTTTCGGTTTTCTTGGTTTCTTTGCGTGCGTCTTGCTCTTTGTAGAAAGCTTCGCCGATTTTAAGGTTGGCAGCAGAGGCAGCTTTCGCCATCTCTTCGGCACGCTCTTTCATGATTTCATGAAAGACTGCCATCGCTTTGGCGCCTTCTTCGGCGTCGACCGCAGGCTTTTTGCCTTCCGCCGCATCTCTAAGACCGGTTACAAAGTCTTCGAACTTTACATGCTGAAGGTTCTCTTTGAGCTGCTGACCGACTTGATAGCCAATCAAATAGGTCGCCATCATTTCTTGTTCTGCTTGCATCATTTTTTCTTCCGCTGTGAGTTCGCGCTTGGGTGCATTGGCTAAGATATCTTGCAGTGGATCTACGCTGTGAGATCCGTGGTCATGACCGTGATCATGGCCGTCGCCGGGTCCGTGGGAGTGTCCTGCATGGGATCCCTCGGCAAACGCCGCAGATGTTAGGCAAAAAACAGCCAGGGTGGTGCCTAGAAGGGCACGAGATGAAGCGATCATCGAGCAGTCCTCAGTGGTCTCTTCCAAGAGGTCTCTCGGAAGGCCTCCTAGAGTACCTCAGATTCCCACCAAAGAATGGTGCTCTGGCGCTAGGCGCACATTCGAGGACCCTTTCAACCGCTCTGCGAGGGCTTGCATATCCTCGGGCTGGTAGGGCAAAAGTCCGTGGAAACCAAATCGTCTGAGCTGCTCGGTCAGCCCCTGGTCTTCACACAAGGAAAGCAATGCCAACCGAATTTGAGCGAGCCGCTCCTCTCCTAACGAGCGGTGGCCCACCAAAGGAGGATGCGGAAACGGCCCGATGGTCGCCAGGGTCCGAAGCTCTTCCAAGGGTTTCGGATCGAACCGCAGAAAATAGTCCTCCACCGTCGAATCGAGGGCAACCACATCGACCTTCTTAGCCCTTAAAGCCCGCAGAGAGGCACGGTGTCCCCCTGTCTTGAAAACCGATCCGAAAAAATCGTGAGGAGTGCCGCGTTCTTGAAAGAAAATACGGAGCGAATGATGCCCCGATAAAGAATGAGGCTCGTTATAGCCCACTCGGGCGCCTCGGAGGCTTTCCACGGTCTGAAAAGAACTGGAGTCGAGCACAATCAGCTTCGAGCAATAGAGGGGTTTTCCAAGGCTTTCAAAGGACTCCGACGCAAGCCCGGCCAAACAGACCAACCGCGGGTGCTCGTTTTCTTGTTCGGCTAGATAATAGGGGCTGCAAAGCGTGCCCAGCTGAATGTGTCCCTCAAAAAGCTGCTCCCGGACAACCCGCCAGTCGCCTTCCAGGACGGGCTCGACCCTCTCGCCAATCCGGTGCTCTAAAGCCAATGCGAGGGCCCGGTGCACCGGGTGGTGCACCCTTGACTGAAGCGAGGTAAGACGAATCGGAGAGGAAGAGACAGGCACAGCCTGCATATTACTCTTCTGGGGTGGCTTTCCAGTTGTGGGTGGTGACCGCACCCGAAGGTGTGGTCAGCAGCAAACCGCCGCTAGGTCCCAGGCTCACCGGATAGGCAAGCCCCGAAGAATTGGATGTCCCGGGAGAGCGAAATCGGGGGAGCAGCTTCGGCAGCCCGGGAAAACGACTGACGGTTTGTAGGTTTTTCTTCCCCTCGTCCCAGCGGTAAATGAGAGTCTCTTTCTTTGGAAAATAGCCTTCTAGAGTGGCGGAAGCGGCTCCCTGGGGAGTGGGAGAAACGATCCACTCGTCGATTCCGTCGCCATCGAGGTCGCGAATATCCCAAAGGAATAACCCCGCCAACGCGTAGGTATCTTGAAGGCCGCCCGTGTCACTGATGTGTAAAGACCAAAGGCCCGCGGTATAGACGTTATAGGCCAATCGAGACGGGGTTCCCCGAGAACGACGTACAAAAGGATTGGCGGGGTAGGCGATGCGCTTGTGCCATTTATGGGTGGAGTTATTGTCGTGAGCGCTAGAGAAAAAGCGGTCTTCGATAATGCCCCGGACCCAGTCATAACGGGTAATGTGCCGCTCGATCTGCCCCCACTCATCGGTCGCGCCGCGTCGACCTTGTTGAAGATCAGACATCACCGTCGCCGCGGAGGAGCCCGCAATGAGATAGACCAGATTGGGTTGGTGGGGATCTTGCCCCACCAGGCCATAGTTTCGCCCCGATAAATCGCCTCGCCCACCCGGATAATATCGAAGCTGGCGCACCAGTTGGTTCGGCCCGAGTGGCGTCATTTTGTAATCTACGACTCGGTTGCTGGTGAAAAAGATCAGGCGAGACTCGCCCCCCTGATCGACGATAAGACCATTGGCCACGTGGGCATCTTTCTGAAAGCTCCACCCCTTTATGCCCACTCGAGCCGCCGGATAGGTGTTGTCGAATTGCTGAGTCGAGGGAAAAAGATAGGCCCCGAGGGTGTGGGGTCGTTTCGAGAAATCAAACAGCCAACCCTGCGTGGCGTAATAGGGCTGAAGCGCCAAGAAACCCTTCTTGCCGAAAAGTGGTGCGAGGTTCGTCCATTGGCGAGTCGGATAACTTTGGGTGGGGAAGCTCCAGCATTTATCGACCTGAGCCTGTGACCCATACAGGGTCAGTCCGGTTTCTCCCGAGCGAAGCTCGATTTGGGTCTGATACAAAAGCTCCGGCCCGCACGATCCTCCCGTGGGCTCTTGGTAAATCAAAACGAGATCGGTGGTGCCATCCTGATCCAGATCCATCCCGCCCGATAGCGAGACTTTCTTGGAATCCGACTCTACGGTTTTGCTCCAGAGAACGTCCCCGGCTTCATCGACTGCCTCAATGGCCGGACCGACTTGGCGAAACCCAATTTCTCCCCCTCCCTTGCGGGGGTACATCGGCAGCCAGTTCGTTCCGCCCGAGCCATTGGATTGGGGGTAGGCAAAGAAGGCGGGAGCTGCGGCAAGGGTGGCACCCCAAGCGGCCATAAGAAACGACGCGAGCAAAATCGATGGGGACAGAAGATTTGGTTTCATAAAATGATTTCCCGTTCTTAAGGTAAGACGTCCCGCAGCGCCCCAGTGTTGCGCCCCTATTTTCTTGAGGCTCTCCGCACAGTGTATTCGAGTGGGGGTCCTATTGGGTCACACGGAAGGGATCATCCCAATAGCTTCGAACAATAGTAGGAAGCTCGCAAATAGAGACGATGGGCAACACCGTGTTGTTTGCGCCTCCAAATGGAACCCGCACCGGTGCTTCCGGATGGGTGTGATGGTCCTGATGGTTCTCTGTGTCACAGGATGTCATGACGTGCCAGACCCGATCCATCCAGTGATCTCGACCCACATTGCGACACAGAAGATTGCGCTCTGCCAACGGAAGCTCTGGAGCCAAAATCCCAAGATGCTCTATAAACTGAAGATAGCGGGAGAGAACCGACGCCACCCAAAGATTGAAAAAGATAGTGGCGAACATGGCGTACCAAGGACCACCCAAGGAAACGCAGATGCGGGCCAAGATTAAATGAAAGCCAAGGAGACTCAAGAGAAAGCCGAGTTCTTTCCACCAACGATATTCTTTGGAGGCTCGAATGGCAGGGAGCGCCGCAAACACCCAAGCCGCCCTACCGAACATCAGTTCAAGAACCAATTGTTGCCGGGCCGCAGACTTTGTCGAAGGTTTTCCCCGAGGCCAGAGTTCGAGGTCTTCGAAGGTGTGGAGGTTCTTGTGATGGGTCGGGTGAACGATCCGATCGAATTGAGGATCGGAGCACAAATAGAATGCAAGAAACGTGTAGGCCAGGCGATTTAGGTAGGCTCCCTTAAAGTAGTACCGATGCCCTAACTCGTGTTGTATAAGTCCTAGCTGAAGCAGGCTATGCGCCCCCGGCCCCAAGCCCATGAGCAACCAAAGCCAGGGATGATCCTTCCAAAGTAGAGACTGAACGACCAGCAATACCGGAAACAAGACGGCATATACAAACAGAATGAAACGGCCTTTAGACGGTGTCATCGTTCCTCAACCCATCAAATTGCGGGTTGATTGTAGCCGCTCAGCACCTTCTAAACAGCAATCTAGGGCTGAAATCTTCGGGGTTGTGGTGGCGCAGTGACCGTATTGGAAATTCTAGACTCTACGTACTTTTCGCTCTTTCCTCAAAACAAGCAGCTCGTTTTGCGATTGCGAAAAACGACGTCAGCACCGTGGCACTTTATAAGGCAAGTTTGTTCTCGCTCCAAAAGATTTAAAAAGTGTGCTTTGTATCAGTCGATCGAAATACTACAATACTTAGTAGAGATAGGGAGGTCACCGATGCCCGGTTCGGATTCAAAAGCATCGAAAGAAAAAAGGCGAACCCAAGAATCTTCAATGCAAGTACGCTTTAAACCCGAAGAAGAGGGTTTAGAAGCCATCATGGGGCATCTGGAAGCGAAGGTAATGGAAGCGATCTGGACACGCTCTGAAGCTTCGGTTCGAGAAGTATGGGAAGACCTTGGTGGAGAAAAAAAAACGGCTTACACCACTGTAATGACCATTTTTCACCGGCTTTATGAAAAAGGCTATTTAGCAAGGAGAACTGTCGGACGAGCTCATCGATACCGACCTCATGCTAGTCGCAGTGAGTTTCAGGGTAATGCGCTCTCCCGCATCCTAGGTGGAGTACTCAGGCAGCTCCGAAACAGTCAACCACTCGGCGTCGTAGATCGATTATCCAAAAGCGATCGAACTTTGCTGAAAAAAATGCTGGATGAAGCTGACCGCACAGCCAAAGAAACCGGACATCCCGACACCGAATAACTATGACCCTCTTCTTCCTTGTTCTCGCCTTCGGCTGGCTTTGCGTGCCTGTAGTTGAAGGCCTTACTTTGCCAGCATGGTCTCGTATCTTTGCAAAGGCTGTGGATCCGACTAGCCGTCTCAAAATCCTAAAATATAGGATGATCGTGACACTTCTCTTCGCACTGTGTCTTGCTACTGGCTTGCTAGCGTGGATCTATTACTCTCCCCCTTCCCACTCCTACCTACCGATTGGGTGGGTCCCTCCCTGCGTCGGGCATGGAGTTGAGAATGGCCCCGGTCAAATCACACTCACATTCTTGTTTGCAACTTATCTAAGCTTGTCCTTTCTTCTATGGTTTCTTTTTAAACCCCTTCCTACCTTGCCAGCAGGTACTCGTCGCCAAGACCTGGAAGCAAAATTAAAACTGCGCGGGGTGAGTGCCCAAGTAGAAACTTTTGAAAAGCACGAGCCCTCTTGTTTCAGTGAAGGAATACCCCAACCTCGAGTTCTTTTGCTGGGCGGAATAGAACATAAACTTTCCCAAGTGGAACTCGATGCAGTCTTGGATCATGAAGCGGCCCATCTTAAATTCAAAGATCATCAAGCCAGGTTATGGGCTCGGGCTTACTTTCGCCTTCTATACTTTTCCCCCTATAGCCAGGCGCACTTTGAATCCTTCATTCACGAACAAGAATGCCGCGCAGACGACCAGGCGATTGCCTGGAACCACGATCAACGGGGGCCGCTATACAAAGCCATTCGGGCCTTGGCCACTCTCGATTTCTCCCCTGGCACTGAAGACTGCATGGGGGCACTAGGGCATTCTGCGTGGTCAGTACACCAACGCTTGGCCCGACTGGCGCAGACGCCGCTGCCTATTTCCCCCCGGGCTCGCCCCTCATTTTGGCCGTTTCTTATCTTGGGCATGATACTTTTCGCTCTTTCGAGCCGAGCTGGAGTCTGTACTCTCCACTGCCTGATCCACGCGCTCCCTTAGGTTAATCTCATTTTTAGTCCTAGAGGACGAAGCCCCGTCTCTATGTTTGAAATGCCACATATACTACATCCCGTAGTATACTTCTGCTATGCGAACGTATCTTCAGGTTTATATCTTCTCAATCTGGGCAGCTTCCGCTATCTCCCAACCAATTCGACTTGAGAAACTCCTATCTCAGTTGCGATCCCAAAACCCGGCCATTCGCGCCTCAAGATTCAGAAGAGACGCCAAGACCAAAATTTATACTCAAGTGACAGCCTTACCCGATCCACGCCTTCAAACTACGTTTCTGCTCGAACCTGTAGAAACCAGAACCGGCCCCCAACGCGCGTCTCTTGGTCTTTCGCAAACCTTTCCTTCAAAGCAGAAATTGCGTCTGCGAGGTGCCATTGCAAATATGGGTGTTCGTCTTGCAGAACAAAGTATCCAAGGGATCGTTCTTACCTCTGAAACTAGGTTGAAGAAAGCTTTCTATCGATACTGGTATGCTCGCCGGGCCAAACATATCACCCAAGAAATGATTGATCTTTTAATCGGCGGGGAACAAGTAGCGCTAGCCCGATACGCCGCGGGACAAGACACCCAAGGGGTAGCCCTCAAAGCGCAGGTGGAACTGGGGATCCTAAAAGACCGTATGCAATCTTTTGAGGAAATGGCTCCGATTTACCGGGAAGAGATACTCGCACTCCTAGGCGACTCTGAGGACGTAAAATTAGGTGAACCCACTCTCAATGACTTACAGGAACAGAGCTTAATTTATTCGCTAAATGATCTTTATGCACTCTCTTCCAAGAGGTCTCCTCATATCAATGAGACTTTGATTCACGCCCAGCAGAAAAAGTTAGAAGCCGACTTAGCACTAAAGGAAAAGATTCCTGACCTAACGGTGGGAATATCAACGATCTTCACCGATCACTCTCGATTTCAGTCTGTAAACGGAAGCGGCCATAACCCTGTTTCTCTCTCCGTCGGTATCAACCTGCCCCTAAGGCGCTCTCGCTATCGGGCAGCAGCGCAAGAGAAAAATATTAAAAGTAAAGCCCTTCGAGAAACAGCCATAGGTCAAACCCACGACAACCGATCCTTAATTAGAAAATACTATTTCGCTTATAAAGATGCACGCCGCAAAATATCTCTTTATCGGAACGACCTACTCCCAAAGATCAGACAAACTCTAAAAGTGAAGTTTACAAGCTTTCAATCGGACCGGGTCACATTTCTTGACCTACTCGATTCCGAACGAAGTTTGTTCGACTTTGAAATCGGTTATGCCCAAAGCCTCATGAATCATCTGGAAGCTATTGCGGAATTAGAGCGCCTCGTAGCAGGATCCGTTGCGAGAGAGGTTGTACCTTGAAAAAGGGTTCCATAATAATATTGCTGATTGGATTCATCTTGGGCTTCTGGTTCTCCACAGCCTCTAACAACAATAGAGGATCCAGAGAATCCAATTACAAGGATAAGAATCGATCTCCTGCAGGATCGGGATCGTCTCACGCCCTGCCTCACCCGGCTGAATCAAAAAAGCATGTTACGAATTCTTCTGCCCAGGCAATCTGGACCTGTTCGATGCATCCTCAGGTTCAGATGGGTATCCCCGGCCTCTGCCCCTTTTGCGGGATGGACTTGATTCCGTTAGAAAAGAACTTTATATCAGAAAAAGGCGATCTCGACCGCTCTAAAATCCGACTTTCTGAATCAGCTCGCCTACTCGCTCGAATCGAAACGACTGTAATCGAACGACGCCCTGCTACCCGCGAAGTAACGATGGTAGGAAAAATTGGATTCGACGAGACACGAATTGAAACGGTAGCCGCTAGGTATTCAGGACGACTTGACCGTCTATTTGTGGACTACACGGGAGTTTCCGTCAAAAAAGGGGATCATCTTGCAGAAATATACAGCCCCGAGTTAAGAACCGCTCAGCAAGAGCTATTACAAGCCATTCGTCTGAATGCATCTAGCACATCGGGGAATCGGTTCTTAAGCGAAACGAGTCAGGCTACACTTAAGTCTTCGCGCGAAAAATTAAGACTCTGGGGTATGAAACCATGGCAAATTTCTCGGATAGAAAAATCGGGCCAGATATCAGATCGCTCCACACTATACGCACAACAGTCTGGCGTAGTAATCGCAAAGCACGCCAAAGAAGGCGACTACATTCAAGAAGGATCTAAGATCTATACGCTGGCGGACCTATCTTTTCTATGGGTCAATTTCTCCGCTTATGAAACAGATATATCTTGGCTTAGATAC
>JBOEFV010000026.1:0-14600 GCA_050633065.1 Bdellovibrionales bacterium | reverse complement strand
GTATGATCAAGATAATTTTAATAAGTATAATGCTGTAAAACTAAGTGCTTCTCAGTTTGCAAACGGTGCTGACAATGGCCATATAGAGTCATTAGCGTATGTGTTTAAGGATCATGCCGTTACTGATCTGATGAAGAGTCAAATTCTTGAGCCGCCAACGGTAAGTGATTTTGCAGAGGGAATGTCATCATTTAACCCTAATGAAATGCTAGCACTACAAACAAAGTACATCTCTAGAGTGGGTGATGAACTTGGCCCTGTTCTTTTAAACTATGTTAAAGAAACGCCACTGAAGCCGTTTACGTACTCTTTAGAAGAGAAGGGGGTGAGGGCTCTTTACACTTGTGCTTTAGAGTATTTGGTTGCAAGTCCTACATATAAGAAACAGGCTGTTGAGGTTTTAAAAGATGTTTATAAAAAAGCTGACAATATGACGATCTCATTCTCTGCACTTTTACTTTTGCAAAAGTATGCAACGGATGATGCGGTTGAAACTTCGGCAGATTTTTACAATACTCATCATAAAGAGCAGTTAACTTTACAGAAGTGGATTGCTGCTTATATGGCAGTGCCGAGTTTTGAAGAGGCGGAAAGAAGAGTTAAAGATGTAGAATCTTTAGAAGGATATTCTGAGAAGATTCCAAACTTTGTAAGAGCTTTATGGGGAGCGTTTTTTAGAAATGAAGCGGTATTTCATGATTCAGAAGGGCGCGGTTATAAACTACTTTTGGATACTATTTTAAAAATTGATAAAATTAACGCTCAAATGTCTTCAGGACTGATGAAAACCTTTAATATTGCACCAAAAATATCCGGAAAAAATAAAGATGTTATCAAAGAGGCTGTTTTAGGATTTAATAGTAAGGGTGAGAGTCTTTCTAAAAATTTAGAAGAGACTTACTCTAGTATTAAAGGGGCTTTATAAATGACAGGAATGAAGATTACGAATCCACTTAGGTTTTTTGGTTTTTTTGGATTGTTTTTAGTTTTTATGTTTTTAGCGGTAAAGTCTTGCTCTGATAGAAAGAGCGAGATGGAGTTTGTTAACGCTGATAACATTACGGATGTGGCAGAATCTGAAGTGACTAAAGAAAACTCTAAAGAGCATGAAAAATTCATAAAAGATGTGAAAAAAGACATTAAAAAACAAGATAAGTTTGAGAAAAAACTGTCGGCAAAAGATGTTGAAAAGCTTGAGGATAAGAACGCCAACAGGACGACACTTAAAAAACTTACGGGGAAAGCTGTTAAGATCAAGAAGGACACTGTTAAAAAGGTGTTGAAAAAAGCCCCTAAAGTAAGGAAAGAGTCAAAGTGGAGTGGTTCAACGGTTCTAGTTAAAGGTGAGGGAACTAGGGTTGATAACTTTTCTAAATTGCAGTTGCAAAAAGATGTAAAGGCCATCAATAAAATAGGTAAAGGGAAAGTAACAATTTATGGGAGCTATTTTCCTGGAGAGCAAAAATCAAAAGGATTTGTTAGAGCTGCAAATATTAAGAATGAACTTATCCGTTTTGGATTAAAGAATTCAATTTCAGTGTTCATTCTTCCGGAATCTAGAAAAACAAGAGGCCATACCGGCAGAGTTAAGTTCTCTAAATAATCTAAAGGGCTCTTTTTTATTTGTTGAGTTGTACTCAATAGATCAGAAAAGGCATGACATTTATCATATTAAAAACACAAATATGCGATAAAAACCTTAGAGCAAAGCGGCGTGGGTATAAAAGAGCCCCTGGCTTTGCGTGGTGTATTTTAAGTGTTAGTACGGGATTTAAGTTGAACTTTATAAAGGAGAGATGATGAAAAAGACATTGTTGATAGTGTTTTCGTTAGTATTGCTACCACTGGTTTCACAAGGAGCTGATATTGCTGCTGGTAAAGCAAAAGCTGTTACATGCACAGCATGCCATGGTCCAAAGGGAATCAGTCAAAACCCAATGTGGCCAAACCTTGCAGGTCAGCATGCTCAATACTTGGTTAAACAACTTAAGGCTTTTAAGTCTGGAGCAAGAAAAGACCCTTCAATGGCTCCTATGGTTGCGCCACTATCTCCTGCAGATATGGAAAACATAGCGGCATACTTTAGCTCTTTAAAATAGCTTTAAAGATTACTTATTAAGGGCTTGTTCACCTGGAGGGGTATAGGGCCTTAAGTTATTATAACGCCCAGATAATTTTTTCTAATTGATCAGTCTGGTCTGCCCAGTAGTTATAAGATTTAAAGTTATCAAATATTTTTTGAAAAGAGGGGTCTTCCCACCTCATGGCAATCCATGAAGAGTAATAAATCATGCGTAGCCCTCTTAGGCCATTCATAAGTTCAAAGTCAGATTCATCAAAAGTTCTTAGCTCGGTGTAGCCTGAAAGGATAGAGTCTTTTTCTAAGTTTTCGTTGTCTCCAGAAAAAAGCATCCAAAAATCTTGTACAACAGGGCCGTTACAAAAATCATCAAAATCTACAAAAAAGTATTCTTTAGGGCCTTTAATAGGGTCTGTTTGAAGAAGGTTTCCTTTGTGACAATCACCATGAATGCGGATGTATTTAGATTCATCAAGCCTCTCATCTAAAAAATTTAAAACATCGTCAGCGGCATTTAAATAGCGCTGTGAAAGTTCTTGTGGAATAAGTGGTGAGATAATTTGTAAACTGTTGTCACCATATGTTTTGGTGCTGATGGTGGGGCGGTGCTTAGCGGTTGATTGTGCGCCCACATTGTGTAGACGGGCCAGAAGCCTTCCAACCTGCTTTAGTTCTTCTTGGCTGAGTTCTTGTGGAATTCTTCCAAGAGCTTTTGGGAAGATAGTTGAGTGAATCTCGCCAGTTGGAAAAATAGTTTCTCCATTGATACTTAATGGGGCTATTGCAGGCACACCTGCAGTATTGAGTTCTTTTAAAAAAGAGTGCTCTTCTAAAATAGCCTCTTTAGACCAGCGTCCAGGCCTATAAAACTTTGCAATGATCTCTAAATTAGGACTTTCATCGGGCGCTTCAAGTTCAAGTGAAAAAACTCGATTTTCGTATGAATTAAGTTGGGTGTAGCGGCCTGTAAGTTCAAACCCTTGCTTCTCAATAGACTCCAGAGCGGCGTCAGGAGTCAGGGAATAAAAAAGTTGAACAGGTGAAGTATACATTTTCTCATTTATACACATTTAACTTAAAGATTCACTGAGAATGTGTCGAAAAATGGGACGTAATTACATTTGGAGTTAAAATATGTCGCAAAATAAGAATTTTGGTGGAAGATCACTTTATGAAGCAAGGGTTTTTACCCCTTTGCTTATAGCTTTAGCGCTGTTGATGGGTATGTTTCAAAACTGCTCATCATCTTCTAAGTTTGGGTATGGAATAGATCCCCTTGATATACAAAACCAAATTCAAGATATAACTCCTGTGTTGATGAGTGCTAACCCAGTTAACATTACACGTCTTGAGGGTTCACCTTTACAGCTTGGAGTTCCAGGAAATTTATTTAGTGATCAGGGTTTGGCTTCTTGCCCTACAGCAACTTATGCGTGGTCGTATTTGCCAAATGGAAACAACACATCTCCAACACCATTAGTTGAATCCAGTTCAGCTTTACAGTTTGTCAGTTTAGACTTGGCGGATGAGGGAAGTTACTTTGTTGATGTAACCTGTAATTCTCAAACATACCAACTAGGTCCTGTTGCTTTAGATGTTGTTCCAAAATTTCAGTTGGTAAACAGTAATGTTACTAATCAAACGGTATCAGCTGGGTCACAGGCAAATTTAGATGCAACTTTTTCAGGACCTACACCAATTTCATACCAGTGGTTCTACCTTCCTGTGAACGGAGCTAAAATAGCTTTAGCTGGACAGACTAGTCAGCAACTTGTGATTCAAAATGCACAGCTTTCAGATCAAGGACACTATGAGTTAGTGGCAACAAGTACAGAAGGTGGCATTGCGCAAACTCTTACAGCCGGCCCAGGGAAACTGACGGTTCTTTCTATGTCGTCTATTTCAGGCTCTGTATCTGGAACAACATTGCTGCAAACGGGTCAGCCGATTCAGTTAACGTCTACAGTTTCTGGCGCAACAGCACCTACATATCAATGGTTTTATAATAGTGTTTTGGTTACTGGTGCGACATCACCAAACTTTACAATACCAAATTCACAGCCTTCAGATTCAGGGACATACTCTTTAGTGGTTACTGATGGTGGGCAAGATTATCAAATAGGATCAGTAAATGTAGTGGTGAGTTGTGCTCCTGGGCAGGTTTTAGTCGCAGGTCAATGTTATGCAAGCTCTAAAACTTGTACTGTTGCAAATGGTTCAGGGGTTCAATTTGTAGATAGTGTGGGAACTTATGGGTCTTGTACTGTTACAGCCTGTGACCCTGGTTTTATAAATGTAAATAACACATGTATTCCTTCAACGGGTTCTTGTTCTGTGGATCATGGAACAGGAACAACAACCTATGGGTCAAATGGTCAGGCAGGGCAATGTATTGTTCAGTCTTGTGATCCTGGTTATGTAAATGTTAACAATACATGTCAGCAACAAGTTTGCGCCGTACAAAACGGAGTGGGCTTAATGCAACTAGCAGGTGGTCAGCTGGTGTGTAAAGTTGAGTACTGTAACGCGGATTATGTAAAATATGGAAACGCTTGTGTTCCAAGAGTTCAATCGTGCCCAGTTTCAAATGGTCATGGAAATCAGGAGTACACAACAAGTGGCCCTGGTGAATGTCGTGTAACAAGTTGTAATAATGGTTATGTGAACATTCAAAACTCTTGTGTAAAAAGAGACTGTGATGTTGCAAATGGGCACGGGGTGATTGCTCTTTCTCCAGGAGGATCAATTCAGTGTAGAGCGATCTCTTGTGATTCAGGCTTTTTCTTATCAGGAAATCAATGTTTGAGCCAGGCTTGTACAACAGGTAATGGTTCAGGGTACTGGACAACAGAAGGTGGGCTGCAAGTTTGTAGATTAACGAGTTGTAATGGGGCAGGGTTAGTTATTATTAATAACCAGTGTGTTTCATCTGTTTGTCCAATTGCAAACGGAATGGGATCAATTGCTCTTAATGGCAACAATCAAACGTACTGTAAACCAATTTCTTGTAACCCTGGTTTTGCAATTAATGGGAATGCATGTGTTGCTTCAACAGGAGGGGCTTGCCCAATTTCTAATGGTACAGGAATTTTAACAAACGGTGGAAATACTTGTTCAGTGAACTCATGTAACTCTGGTTATGTTGCTTATAACAATCAGTGTGTGGAGCAAGTACAATCTTGTACTGTGGCAAACGGCACAGGAACGCAGACATTTACATCAAGTGGACCAGGTGTTTGTAATGTTGCAAGTTGTAACTCTGGTTATGTTAGACAGGGAAACCAGTGTGTTCCAGAAAACCAGTCATGCCCTATAGAAAATGGAACAGGTTATAGAACTGCATATTCAAATGGCTTTGGTCAGTGCATGGTCGCTTCATGTGATTCAGGTTATGGAGCGACGTTAGCTCAACAATGTTTACCTCTTGAAAGACCTTGCTATGTTG
Organism: Bdellovibrionales bacterium; assembly: GCA_050633065.1. GTDB lineage: Bacteria > Bdellovibrionota > Bdellovibrionia > Bdellovibrionales > UBA1609 > JALZUR01. The sequence continues at coordinate 9,075 of JBOEFV010000026.1, read as the reverse complement.
GCTCTGGACAGGGCGTGCAGTACCTTACATCTTATGGATATTCTTCTTGCCAGATCGATACTTGCGCAGCAAATGAAACAATGATCATGGGAGCCTGTCGTTCAAATGAAAGACTTTTATGTGAGCCAACAGATAAGAATAAAAGTGCTAAAGGTGGTAAGGTTTTTGGATACGTGTACTCACTTCAAAAACATAAATCTAATGTAAATTTAAATACTGCAACGTTAGCGTCTAATAGGCTTTATGGACATGTGTTCTTGAGAAAGGGTGAGTTCTCAGGCGGAAGCTACCTTTATGATACAGATGATAGAGTGATCAGACATCCAAATGGAAGCTATGTGAATAACTGGTTTGGTTTTGCTTTGTACTCACAAATCCTTCCGCCAGATGGAGCTAGCTCAGGAAGTTATATATTGGCGTTATCTTCAGATGATGGTTCAGGCCTAGATTGTAAGGTAGATGGTACATGGAGAAATTTCATTAATCATACAAATGGAAATTCTTGTGGAGTGGTAAGAGCAGCAAGAAAAACTGTGACTATTTCTAGAGACAAGCCAATGCCTGTTAAGCTTAGCTACTTCCAAAACTCAGGATCTGGAAGATGTTTGAAACTTTTATATAAGCGTGCAGGATCAAATGGTGCGTTTAAAGTCATTCCTCAATCAAAACTAATGCTTCCTCATGGAACAGTTAATCTGTGTCCTAGATAGTTAGTCGGTTTTGACGAGCCATAGATGTGCTGGTAAGGCTAGTCTATGGCATCTTTTGTGGCGTGTAAGCATGAATAGAAAAAGAAAAACTAAAGAGCCTTGCGGTAAGTGCTTCTTGCATATTGATCACTGTATTTGTGAGCACTTAGACAAAATTGAGCTACTTACACGGGTGGATCTTGTTGTTCACTATAAAGAACTTAAGAGAACAACGAATACAGGGCGACTTATTTCAGAGCTGCTTACAAATCAAAAAATTTGGGTTAGAGGGGTGGAGAATGAACCGTTGGATCACTCTTTAATACTAGACCCTTCATACAAAGCCTTACTATTATATCCGGCTGATGATGCAGCTGATTTAACCAAGGAATTTATAAATTCTTTAGAGGGAGACTTACCTATTCAGTTGGTAGTGCCAGATGGGAACTGGAGACAGGCGAGTAAAGTTCACTATAGAGTTGAAGAATTAAAAGGAGTTCAGCGGATAAAACTCCCTGAAGTGCTAGCAGATAGAGAAAATCTGGTAAGAAAAGAGTCAAAGCCTGCTGGAATGTCGACTTTAGAGTCGATTGGACACGCTTTAGGGGTTTTAGAGGGTGAGTCAGCCAGAGATCATATTTTAGAAGGCTATAGACAAAAGAAAGAAGCCACACTAAAAGCCCGGGGTGAAAAATAAAAGATGCACTTGAAATGGAATGAAGTTATAAGATTTAAGTGAATAACGAGATCAAAAAAGTTTTAAAAGAGAAATTTAAGATTGATAGCTTTAGAGTGGGTCAGCAAGAGATTATTGACTCTGTAATGGCTAAAAAAGATGTCTTAGCACTTATGCCAACAGGTGGTGGTAAGTCTTTGTGTTATCAGCTTCCGGCATTTGTAAATGAAGGGCTCACGATTGTAATTTCCCCCTTAATATCTTTAATGGATGATCAAGTTTCATCACTAAGAGCCCTGGGCTTACCAGCAGGCTCTATTCACTCAGGTGTTTCAGATGAAGAGCGCAAAGCAGTTTTTAAAGGTATACGTCAGAATAAAAGTTATATTTTATATTTAGCTCCAGAACGTGCTAGAAAGCCGGCTTTTTTAGAGTGGGTGCAAAAGCAAAAGGTAAGCCTTATTGCAATTGATGAAGCTCACTGTGTATCTCAGTGGGGTCATGATTTTAGACCGGATTATTCAAAACTATCTGTTTTAAAAAAGGTTTGTCCGGAAGTGCCAATTATAGCATTAACGGCAACAGCAACACCGTTGGTAAAAAAAGACATTATTAAAACATTGGCTTTACCTGACCCTGATGAGCATGTTTATGGTTTCTACAGACCAAACTTATTCTATCAAGTAGAGTATTGTGGAAAAGAGTCAGACAAAAAGAGCATTGTTCTTCAGGCGGTGGAGAAGTTTCCAGAAGGAAGAATAATCTTGTACTGCGGAACACGTGCAAAGGCTGAGTTTTGGGCGGACTTTTTAAGTGATAGAGGCGAGAAGATAGGCTGCTATCACGCAGGGCTTGAAGTTTCTACGAGAGCTAAGATTGCAAAAGACTATGAAGAAGGGAAAATAAGAATTCTTGCAGCGACCAATGCATTTGGAATGGGAATTGATCATCCGGATGTACGTTTAGTTGTACACACACAGATGCCAGGAAATATTGAATCATATTATCAAGAGATAGGAAGAGCGGGAAGAGACGGTAAGCCTTCACATTGTCTTCTGACTTACAGTAAAAAAGATAAGAGCCTTCACACATTTTTTATTAGATCAGCAAAAGCTCCTAAAGAAGTTATCAACAACAGATGGGCAACTTTAGAGTCTATGGTTACATACGCTGAAGGGTCTGAGTGCCGTCACGCAGATATTCTAACATACTTTAAGGATCAAAAAAGAATCACGGCTTGTGGGCACTGTGATGCTTGTGCTCCTAAGGACAGTTTAGAATTTCAACTTGGAGTTGTTAAATCACTTAGGAAAAAAAGGCGTACCGAGGAACCTGCAGAAGATGAGCTTTCTTCAGAGCAAATTTGGAAGATGCAGATTATTCGAGAGTGGAGAAAAAAGTACGCCCAAGAAAAAGATATTCCCGCTTTTATGATTTTCAGTGATAAAACTTTAAAAGATCTTGTGGAGAAAAATCCAACAAACCTAGAAGAGCTTTCAACCGTTTATGGTATGGGGGCGAATAAAATTGAGCTCTTTGGAGAGAGCCTCTTGAGTGAAATCGACTGTTAATCTGATAAAGTTGTTTTAAAATGAGACGTTTTTGAAAAACTGTCTCTTTTTAGGCTTTAGTCTGACTCAAAATGTACCGAAAAGTTGCATATAATTAGTAGCTAAAGAGGTAAAGTCTATGAAAGAAACGCGTTCTACATTAAAGGCAGTATTGAGCACAGGGTGTTTGTTCTTAACTTTAGGGGTGTTGACGATAAATTTTCAAAACTGCTCAGGTTTAAGTTCTGCAGACTACGGGTCTAATAGCGACACTGTATCACAAGGGGAGAGTGGCTTGATTCCAGTTGGTGACACTACTGGAGACACAGACACAACGGTTGAAGCAAATGGGCTTACAGCAATATTTGCTGATGGAGATAGATTTACAGGGCAGACATTAGTGGCCTCAGGCTCTTTTTTAGACAGTTTAATAGATAGAATTGATTATGAGACTTACTCAAACAGTAAAGCTATTGCTGTTGCAACAAGTGGACTTGGTTATGCGGCGTTAACAGCTGGTAACAGTGCTGAGGCTGAGCGAATGGCTGTAGAATCGTGTAATCTTTTATCTGGAGAGGCGTGTGCTTTAATTGTTTCAGGAAATCTTTTTGTGGTTAACAGTACAACTGCTTTTGCAGCAAAAGAATATAAGTTAAACGGTTATAAAGATAAGGCTTTTAACAGAGGTGAAATTCCGATGTCTGCAAGTAGGGTTAGATCTTCTTCAGTAGTGACAAACTTCATAAATGCTCCTGGGCATAGAGCTTTGGCAATATCAATTACAGGTGGGGTATACTCTGTTTATACAGCAACAAATAGTTTAACAAGACCTGAAGTGAAAAGAATGGCTCTTCAAAGATGTGAGCTAGAGGCGGCAATAGTTCCGTGTGTATTATACGCTGTAAATGAAACAGTTGTTTTTGACCCGATGTCTTGGATTAAAAATAGCAGTATTAATTTTTCAAATAACAATGTTGTTGCTGAGCCACCTCCGGCTTCAAGGTATGGAGCACTCACAGCAATTGAAAACTTACTTGATGAGGTTGATAGAGAAAAATATGCAATCTACATTACTCCAAGTGGATACGGCTATTTTGGCAGACACGCAACAGACGTTGAAGAAGCTAGATCAGAAGCTCTAGCTTATTGTGAGGCTGGTGTTCATGGGTCAAGATGTATTCCATATGCGTCGAGCACAGGAATTAACTTATCTCCTGATGATTTAAAGGCTAAAAGTAACTTTTCAGAACTCTTTTGTAAAACAGTCAGATACAACTGTGCTGCTCACCTAGAGATGGGTTGTGTTAGAGGAGCTCAGTACTGGGTTCAAAACCCTGGTACACTTGAAGCTGAACTTGCGAGTTGTGGCAATTAGTACAGAGAATATTTTAAATTAAAGTTGAAGAGGGAAGGGAGGTTTAAGGCCTCTCTTTTTTTTATTGTAGCCGTTTTTTGAACAGGGAGGCGGGTAGGTCTTTTTAGTTAAAGCTATTGGTGTATTTCAGTGTTTTTATATGCAGAGAAAGGCTGGAAGCTTGAGTTTTGATGCTTTAGGGTGACAATTTACGTATCCACTCAGACTGTTTTAAGCGGCTCTTCTGCCAATGTGTTTATTCTGAGCATTGAGTCTTTGAGTACGTAACTTGCTAGAGTTAGAGATATGTTTCCCATCAAATGTTTTATTTTTTTAACTATTTTCATATCGACGAACCTTTTTGCGGGTAGCTCAAGTACTCTTTTTTTATTAGAGGGAGCTGATTCCAACTTGCAATACCCTGAGTTAGAAGCTGCAAGAGCGTTTGCAAACAAGAATGGAATGGTTATTTTTGACCCTATAGTCTCTTTGGGTAGCCCAGATCTTTATATTCATGGAGTTCAGCATCTAACACAATTAGAAATTATGTTTCTAGTTTTAGCTAGTATACGCTTTGAAGGACCTGAAGCGATGAGAACTTTAATCCCTGCTTTGTATGACACCCTTATTGAACAGGGGCTTGTTAGTGAAAAACCCTCTTGGGTATTGAACCAAAAAAACTTCGACCTTAAAAGACTGGCCACCTTAATCTATAATCACCCAGAAATAGGAACCGATGAAATTAACTTTTTTATAAAACAGGAAGAGACTGACCTGAAAATCATTGAAATCTCTAACCACTTATCAATGTTAAAGTTTAAGCATTTTTTAAGCTCTAAACCTGGTATTAAAATGATTTATGGATTAGTAGGAGCTTTTCACACATCTTTCCTTGATTCATTCGGAAAGGTAATTTCAAAAAGGGCGGGTGTTATCAAAGGGGCTGAAAACCTTGGGAGGTCAGTGCTTTATAGGCAGTTAACAGTCAAAAATAAGGGCCATAAGGTAAATGTCCATGTATTTGGTGGAGAACATCAAAATCTGTCTGCATTTGAAGAGCTTAAAAACTATTATAACAAGAATCAACTTAAGGAAGAAGGGGGGGGGATAAAGAAAGTATTAACCTTGTCTTCGCGGATTTTCAGGCGAGGTCCAGGGGGCCTGCAATGTAAAAATATTCTTTGAGAGTATTATTAATTAGTAGGAAGTTTTTCAGATCTATTGAGCTTTTCTGAGAACGAAAGGTTTTTTTTATTTGCTCGTGCAATCATTTCAATATTTGCACTTATGAGGTGATCTTTTTGTGTAGCCAGAAGATTATTCTCATCAATAAGTACCAACTTAGAATGAATAACAGTGCTGATTGTATTGGCGGCTTGTGGAAGAAGAGTAAATCAAGAGGCTCGAATATAAAGCGGTAGGCTGCATAAATTAAGAAGGCGCTAGCGTAGGCCCCTGCGATTCGAGCGTTATAAAGAAACTTTAAAGACGTACAAAAAAAGAGTGGCAGCATTAACCATAGTGAAGTTATCCATGGTGGTGGCCAGCTGTGACCAGGAAGTTCTACAACTCCAAAATGATAAATATCGATATTTGAAATAAAAAATTCACTGAAGAAAATTAGAGAAAAAGAAATGGCGATAAAGGAAATTTCTTTTAAAAAGTTTTTTGTAAAAAGTGACAGGTGTATAGCAATAAAAACTAAAGGAAGAGCTGAGAGTAGAAGGAGTTTTTGAGTAGAAATGTAAAGCTCAGTTGCAACTATCAGTAGAGAAAATAATGTAAATAAAACAGGGTGAAGAAGGGGTTTTATGTTCATGTTGCAGCCTTTTAATTACTTTGAGCGTTTTTGTTTAAAAAATTTTTTAAGTAAGTTAGAGCATTCCAGCTCTAGTGTGCCATTTGACCAAGAGGGTTTATGGTTGTGAGGGTAGTCAAATCCGTGAGCAATACTTTTAATGAAGCCTGCTTTTGGGTCAGAGGCGCCAAAATAAACATTTAAAAGGCGAGATTGGACTATGGCTCCAGCACACATCATGCACGGCTCAAGGGTTACATAAAGGTTGCAATTTGTGAGTCTCCAGGATCCAAGAGTTTCAGCCGCCTTATTTATGGCTATAATTTCAGCATGCCCACACGGGTTTTTCGGGCCTTCTTTTAAATTGTGAGATTCTGCTATAATGGCGCCAGATTCGTCTACAATGACAGCTCCGACAGGAACCTCATCTAAATCGTAGGCTTTTTGAGCCTCAAGTAAGGCTTTTTTCATATATTTGGCGTGATTCATAGGAGAATACGCTAGTTCTTTGCAGGAATGTTGACAAGTCTATGGAATAGATCAATTATTCCTCACTTCTAACCTATTTTTTTGGGAAGGTGGTGAATAATCCTATGTCATTCGTAAAATTAAGAGAAGGCGAGCCTTTTGAAGCTGCATTTAGAAGATTTAAAAAATCTTGTGAAAAATCGGGTGTATTATCAGATGTTAAAAAAAGAGAGCATTTTGAGAAGCCGAGTATTAGAAAGAAGAAGAAGTCTATAGCTGCTCAAAAAAGAGCTAAGAAGAAAGTAAGAAAAGTAGATACGTTCTAATTTTACTTTTAATTTAATAATTCGGCTAAGGGAGATTCTTTAAAGAAATCTCCCTTTTTATTTTTAAGAACACACAGGAAAAGGAGCATTTATGTCATTAAAGGCGGATATTTTAGGTCATATTAAAGAGGCGATGAAAGCTAGGGATTCTAAGAGGTTAGAGGTTTTAAGGTTTGTAAACGCTGAGATTAAAAATAAAGAAATTCAAATGCGTCCAAAAGAAATTAGTGAAGATGATGTCACGCAAGTTCTTAAAAGATATTTAAAACAGCGTAAAGAAGCGGCTGCGCAGTTTGCTGAAGCGGGCAGACAAGACCTTGTTGAGAAAGAAACTTATGAGGCTTCAGTTGTTGAGGCATATTTACCTGAAATGCTTACAGAAGACCAGTTAAAGCCAATTGTTGAAGAAGTTGTGAAAGCCACTGGGGCCAGTTCAATGAAAGATATGGGCGCTGTGATGAAAGAAGTTTTAGAAAAAGCAGGGGCTCAAGCTGACGGCAAGATGGTGAGTACCCTAGTTAGAGCAGTATTAGCATAAACTATTTAAATCACGGCTATTTTGGCTGTGGCGTTTTGACTCTTGAAGTCTAGAAGGGCTAGACTTCAAACGGCATGCAGTTTTCAGAAGATTACATAGAAAAAGTTAGAGAGGCTAATGACATAGTTGAGATCATTAGTAGGCACACTGTTTTTAAACAGGGTGGGCGTTCTCTTATGGGGCTTTGTCCTTTTCCAGATCATTCAGAGAAATCACCGAGTTTTTCAGTTTCTCCAGAAAAACAATTATACCACTGTTTTGGTTGTGGGAAATCAGGAAACATTTATTCATTTTTAAGAGACCATTACGGCTATAGCTTTGTTGAATCAATTGAGTATTTAGCAAAAAAAGCGGGAATCCCATTGCCGGATGGACCGGGCAGACCTATTGACCGTTCGCAAAAAGACAATGAGAAAAAAGCACTTAATGCAGCCTTGGAATTTTTTAGAACAAGGCTTTCAAAACTGAATCCAGATCATAAAGCTGTGCAGTATTTAAAAAATAGAGGGATGGGTGAGGCTTCAACAGTTGAAACCCTTAATCTTGGTTGGGCTCCGGATTCATGGTCAGAGCTCACAGATTTTTTAAATAAAAAAGGAATACCTTTAAAAGTGGCTTCTGATATGGGTTTGGTGAAACCTAAAAAAGAAGGAAATGGTTATTACGACCTTTTTAGAGGGCGTGTGATGTTTCCGGTCTTTTCTTTTTCAGGGGAAGTCTTAGGTTTTGGGGGGCGTGTTTTAGGTGATGAAAAACCTAAATATTTAAATAGCCCTGAATCAAACTTCTTTAAAAAGAGTAAAATACTTTATGGTCAAAATTGGGCCTCGTCTTCAATTAGGCAAAATGACGAAGCTTTAATTGTTGAAGGTTATACGGATTGGATATCACTGTATTTATCAGGGTTTAAAAATGCCTTGGGTACAATGGGAACAGCGCTAACTGAAGAACACGGTAAACGTATTAAAAGGTGGTGCTCTAAGGTTGTTTGTATCTTTGATGGGGATGAGGCTGGCCGTAGAGCAAGTGAAAGAGCTCTAACAAACCTATTTTCTTCAGGGGTTATGGCTAGGGGGGTTTTTCTGCCAGATGGGGAAGACCCAGATAGTTTCATAAATAAGAATGGAGTAAAGGTTTTTCAAAAGACTATTGATGACGCTGAAGATTTATTTCTTCAGCTTTTAGACCAAAAACTTAAGGGGTTTAGTGGAAAAACCCATGAAAAAATAGAAAGTCTCTCGTGGAGCGTTAAAATGTTGGCACACTTAGAGCCCTCATCTCCACTTTTTGCAGTCTATTTACCCGAGGTTGATGCTAGGCTGAGGCTTGGTATTCCAGCTATAAAGCAAGAGCTTAAAAAAGCGTATGGAGGGGTAAAAAACCAAAGATATGCCCCTCAAAGTGGCCAGGTTGCTCCTGAGGTTGTTCAAAAGATTGAAAAGGTTCGTGTTGGGTACAAGAAGAGTGACCTTGAGCTGATTATTTTAAATCTTGTAATGGAAAATTCGAGTATGAGAGCGAAGCTGATGGAAGCAGAATTCAGTTTTGCTGATAAAGGGGCTCAGTTTTTGTGGGGCGTGATGCAGGACAGACATAGACAGAACCCTAATGAATCTGGTAGTTTAGAGGCGAATCTGGTGAGCTATTGTAGCAACCCGGAAACACTGACTCTTACC
>JBOEFV010000025.1:0-11524 GCA_050633065.1 Bdellovibrionales bacterium | reverse complement strand
GAGTTAGCCGGTGCTTATTCTGATAGTACCGTCAGACCAAGATTAATCTTAGCTATTCTTCCTATCTAAAAGTAGTTTACAACCCATAGGGCAGTCTTCCTACACGCGGGATGGCTGGATCAGAGTTGCCTCCATTGTCCAATATTCCTTACTGCTGCCTCCCGTAGGAGTCGGGTCCGTGTCTCAGTACCCGTGTGGGGGGCCACGCTCTCACGCCCCCTAGCTATCGTAGCCTTGGTAAGCCATTACCTTACCAACAAGCTAATCTTACGCGGACTCATCCAGGAGCGATAAATCTTTGACCGCTGAAGCCGCAGCTTCTGTGGTCTTATGCGGTATTAGCCTACCTTTCGATAGGTTGTTCCCCACTCCAGGGCAGATTATCCACGCGTTACTCACCCGTGCGCCACTCTTACTCTCTCCGAAGAGATTTCTTCGTTCGACTTGCATGTATTAGGCACGCCGCCAGCGTTTGTTCTGAGCCAGAATCAAACTCTTCAGTTTAAATCTGTATCATATCATTTATTATATATTAAAACGAATTTCAAAAATTTTTTGTTCCAACTAGTAGCTTTAAGTGCACCCCGAAAGGCACGCCTGACTACTAATTAAGTCCAAAAAAACAAAAACTATTCAATTTTCAAAGAGCCGATTGCATCGAGCTGAAGTGAGGTTCTATGCCCTCTTTAAAATTAAGTCAACAGGTGAAAATAAAAAAAAATGATTTTTTCTATTTTTTTTTCTTATACCATATTTAAAAAGTCTCTTTTGTGAAATACACAAGTTATTTCAGATACTTACATCAAGTACATTTTTTGCAAAATATGCACTAAATAAGGTCAGCAGTTCTTAAAGCCTGATCTTTAAGCCATGCCCTACTCTTTCTTTTTTAAATTGTTAGCGGAAACTCTGAATATATAAAAAAAAGCCCCTTTCGGGAACCTCTTCTAACTCTAATGTAATTTATTTTGTGATCTTAACGATAATCTAAAAATTGGTGGAGGTAACAGGGATCGAACCTGCGACCTTCTGAATGCAAATCAGATGCTCTCCCAACTGAGCTATACCCCCACGAAAGATCGAAGGGCCAAACTGCCTAAGTTTCTTTTTTAGGTCAAGAGTATTTTAAGAAAGCGTGAAATATATTACGCGGCTGCCGAATCAGGGAGCAGTTTAGTAAGCCAAAGCTTCTCATTTGTTAGGTCAAACCCTACAGCTTCAGCACCATGAAGTATTGCAAAGTACATTCTCCTAAGAGCTCTAATCTCTGCAACTTCTCCCTCATCAAATTCAGAAAAAGCCTCTATGATACTTAGAAGATCCGGAGTTGTAACAACATTAGGAACCCTCTTCTCATCTACACCTTCAAACATTGCAGGCTTAAAACCAACTAAAGATTTTGTTAATAAAATTTTTGATCCCGAAAAGAAATTCACCTGAAGAAACGGCTTTCCCGCAGAGTCTTCTCTCTCTAGGACTTCTTCCACACCAAACCTTTCTATTTGCAAACTTTTGCCATCAACATTCTGAGTGAGCTTAAGCGTGTCATCGCCTATGAAGTTTAGTGTTAATCCAGATCTTTCCTCAAGGAAGTCGCCAATTATTTTGAAAGTGTCTTTTGTTTTTTCCATACAAAGTACCTATCGTAAACCGCGCAAAAAGAAGTAACTCCCTCTTAGAAACCTCGGGCGAAGTCCTGTACAAGGGTGAGTCAAAAAAACAAATCCACACCAATAACGACTTATTATGAGATTTTTTCCGCACAAAGTGTTTTTATTTTGTAAAGTCTGTGACTTTTTACAGATAATCCAATAACAATTAGTATGTAATGAATGCTGGAGGCGTTTTAAAATGATAATTAGACGATGGCAGGCGCCTGTGACACCCGACCTAGATCAAATAAAGAAAATGTTTTTACTTGAAGGGTTAAAGCCATTCCTTGAAGACCTTCCTGAAAACACAGAAGTTAAGGATAGAATCTTCCCCTTTGATGAAGTTCGTATAATTGTTTCTGGTGAACTTATACTAGAGGTCTCTGGAAGCCGTGTGCTGCTTAGAGAAGGCGATCGCGTTATGATCCCATCAAACACCACACATACAGTTACAACGCATAAAGGCTCCTCAAGGAGCCTTTATGCTAGAAAAGTTTTCTCTTCTTAGTTTAATCTATTTTTTAAAGCCTATTAATACCCGCACCTGAAGGTACAGTAGTCGGACTTGGCGCAACGTTAGGGTTGAAAGTTGTTCCCATAGCCCCTTGTGCATTTATCATTGGAGGAGTCACACTTGTCCCCATTCCGAGATGCGCACCTATTTGAACACCTCCGGTTAAGACTGATGACCCTACTGGAGAAAGAACTCCAGACATATTACCACCTGAGGTTACCGCTCCCACACCTGCTACACCAGGCGCAGGACCTAAAGCAGAGACTCCAGCCTGATATTGCTGAGTTAATGCGTTATACGAATTTGCATAAGTATACTGAGCAGATAATGCCGCTTGTTGAGCTTGAATCGCAGCAAGCTGTTGCTGACTTTGAGCCATTTGAGCCTCAATCTCTGCAGTTGTCATAACACCATTGTTTCCACCTACATAAACAGGCTGGCCATTTGCACCAATAACATAACCATTATTTGTTGTAGCTCCAACCCCTGTTGTAAGTTGGCCATTCACGCCAACCCCGTTACCACCAAGTAAACCGCCAAGAATGCCTGACACTCCTGTTGCTCCACCAACCTGTGTGCCAGCACTATTACCTGAAGTGATCATGCCACTTCCAAAAACAGAACTCCCAGAACATCCAAATGCCCCTGTACCTACAGCCGTATTTAAAACCATTGGCAGCCCTCCAACAAGCACTGTAGCAAAAGCATTACCACTCTGATCTGCCATCATTGGAGTTGGATAACCTTTTGCATTGTTATCTGGATGGATTACATCTCTATAATACTCATAAGAGTTTCTCTCTTGTTTATACGCAAAGTACCCAGCCGCTAAAGTTGCAAGTCCAGCAAGAGCTGTCGGCCCATACTTATTAAAGCCCGACCTGTTATCAGTCATGCAATCTGCACAAACAGCTTCTTCACCATTTTCAGCAGCAATATCAATCGCATCTTCAAGCTCATCTTCTAAATCTGCAATTTGATCCTCAAGCTCAGCAATCAAAGCCTCACTACTCAAACAAAATGCATACCTTCCACTTGGGTAACTGCTAGATGTTCTTAAGCACTTTCTACACAATCTGCGCTCATCTCTAGTGAAATAATTTTGCTCCTGGCCTATTTCACAAAGACCCACATCTACAGAACCATTTGGGCCTGCATATCTTGGACAACTTGAAACAAAGTCAGGAGCGTCCACAACAGGTCTTCCTGTTGGAGGCTGTATAACAGGAGGTCTGTTTCCACCACCAAGTTCATCACCTGCTGTTGGAGGAGGCGTACCAGGCCCTACAGGAGGAGTGACATTTCTTCCACTGCCACCACCCGCAATCATTCTCCCCGGAGTAATTCTCCTTGGCTCAACATCAATTTTTTCCCATTTATTTACATCTGCCCAGTAATTATATATCGCCACGTTAGTAAGTTGTGGCGTACATCTTCCACCACCGGCCATATGATCTGTGTAATCCTTAAGTGATTCACCTGTAATTGCACTTACGAAAAATGCAAAGTTATCTTCACATTCATTGCAGTCCACTCTTTCTAATTTTCTCTCTAATCTTTCTTTCTTATCTTGTGCTCTTTTTAAATTTGCCTCAGCATCAATAACTGACTGTGGCTTGTAAGCCCTTGCAGAACTTGCATTGTAAGCACAGTAATTATCCGGCAAACCTGAACCAAACGATGCCCATGACGGGACAGCCATCGAAATAGAAAGAATAAACGTTAGAATTTTCAAGGGTACTCCTCCCCGCAAAACTATTAAATCTCATATTAAGATCGGGATAGATACCTGAAAACTTTACGCCTTCAACCGATAGGTCGAGGTAAAACAAGACTAACGGCTAAGTTGAAGACCAAATAATTACTGATAACATTTATCCATGACTCCTAGCCTCCTATATATTGACGATGAAAATGAAAATCTAAAAGTTTTTAATCGTGTTTTCAAAAAAGACTTCACAATTTATACCGCCTTAAGTGGTGAAGAAGGGCTGGACATATTTGAAAAACACCCTGAAGTTTCACTTTTAGTGAGTGACCAAAGAATGCCGGGGATGAGCGGCGTGGATTTTTTAAATGCTTGTAAGCATATCAATCCTTACCCAATAAGAATTCTTATCACAGGATATGCAGACCTTGAATCTACCATAAACGCTATTAATGAAGCTGAAATCTACAGGTTCATTAAAAAGCCCTGGGAGAAATTAGACCTCCTGCAGACTCTAAATGAAGCACAGAGAAGGTTTGAGCTAGAAAAAGCACTTAGAAGTCTAGATGAGCTTAAAAACAAGTTTATGATGCTTGTTAACCACGAACTAAAAACTCCACTAACTATTCAACGCTCTTATTTAGAGTTTTTAAAAGAAAGCTCTTTAGACGAGGAGCAAAGTCTTTATCTTGAAAAATCTCTTTCAGGCTCTAACAGACTAGAAACCTTAATCTCTGAAATTCTTTATTTCTTAAAGGTTCAAAAAGAAGCCCTTTTAGGCTCAAAAGAAACTTTTGAACTTAGCGAGGCCACTGGGATTCAAGACCTTACAGGAACTCCTATTAGCACTAATAAAACATACTTTTGTGACGCCGTTAAACGACTTATTAAAAATGCTGAAGACCACAAAAAAAAGGACTCTACAGTCAGTATTGAACAAAATGACAATATTCTTGAGATTAAAAATTTTGTTGAGAAAAATCCTGACATCAACCTTATACTCAAGCCTTTTGAAATTAATGAAGACGCCTTTAATCATACAAAAGGTTTAGGCTTAGGCCTCTCTATTGCAACACTGATTCTTGGAAAGCTTGGTTTCCCTGTAAATATCATATGTGAAGACAATTCCTTTAAAGTGTCCATAGACCTGTCCGGAAATCAAACCACATAACCCTTTCAGGTAAATATAACCACCTCACGCCCCTTGCACTCTTTAATGAATGCAAAGTTTTATACAGATTCTATTGTTCTTAATCTCTTCTCAGTCTTGGGCTTTAACCGCTATTGAAGTTGGAAGTAAATACCCTTTAAATAAAAGTAAATCCTACCACTTCTCTTCTAAAGACCTAGTATCAACACACATAAGCCCTTCAAGCCCATTTTTTATCGCCTTAAAGGTCGGGGTCTTAAACTTTAAAGAGAACAACACTACTCAAAAAATTTTAATCCTAAACAAAGAGCAGCTTCGCTTCTTTAACACAACAAACTTCATCATTGAAAACTCCCCCTTCTTAAACTGGGATGTTCAAGAAGGAAAACTCGTTGTAAAAGGGCAAGGCTCTTCTCTTGAATCCACCACCCTTTTAAAGACTTGTTCATCTCAAGAAACTAAATCTGTCGCTATACTCACCACTCCTCCCCCAGAAAAACACCCTAATCGATACAAAAACTGCCTCTCTTTACAAAAGACCTTTAAAGTGGAACTTGCTTTTTTAAATGAAAACAACCTCTCTGGAAGCACCTTCGGACTCGGAGTTCCTTCAGAACTCTCATGGGTTCTTGATCCAAAAATAAAGTTTGAAAACATTAAAGGCTCTGCAAATTTTAGCAACAACCAGCAGCACTCAAAAGGTCATACGTTTTTCACGTCAACAATAGAGCCAAACACACCTTTAGTGTTTGAGTCCGGAGAAGAGGTACTCATTAAGCCCTCCGGGCTCTTTAACCGTCAAAAAAATGAGTGGAAAAAAGCCACCTCAAACATAGAAATCAACGTTTTAAAAGTTCAGCACAACACGCTTAATACAGAGTTTAAAATCAATCGCGCTGAACGCACTGGAGAGAGCCAGGTTTTTAGCATTGAAAAACTTCAAAAAAACCAATCTCTTAGGTTAAACAAGTGGGTGAAAGTATTCACCTTCAAACAAGACAGCTCTAGCAGGTCAAAAAATAAAATTCTCAATCTAAGTATTTTAGGCAGAAAGAATAAAAGTCTTAACAACAGCAATAAACAATTTTGGGTAAAGGTGTCTGAAAATGATTAACTCCTTACTAAAAGACCCTTCCGTCACAGAGATTATTCTTCAAAACAGCGATGACCTTGTTATTGAAAAAAATGGCGAACTCATAGGGTCTAAATGGGATCCTTCTGATTATAAAGCCGAACTCATAAATGAAATCATTCAAGCCTTACCAAAAGCGCCCACTTATGAGCACCCTATTGCATCTGGAGTGTGGAGAGAGTTTCGGGTTCAAATCATCAACGCCCCAATTGTAAATAAACAGCCCATCATTCAGTTAAGAAGGATATCAAAAGACGGTGATTTCAGACAACTTGATCCAGATCAGTGGTCCACAAGCTTAGAGGTTATTGAAACTCTAAAAGAAAAATTCTCTATAAAGAGAGAGAACTTCTTAATTGTTGGTCCTACAGGTTGCGGGAAGACCACTTTACTTAAAGCCCTTTTATCTAACTATTGCCAAAACGAAAGGGTCCTTTGCATTGAAGACACCCCCGAACTCCCCCTAGTTAATGAATTTTCATGTAACCTAAAAACCTACACTTCATCCACTGAAGAAATTAAAGACGTCTCTTTAAATGACCTTGTAAAAGCAAGTCTTCGAATGAGGCCTGATAGAATTATTATGGGAGAGATGAGAGGCGAGGAAGCTTCAAGCTTTCTACTTATGCTTTCAACTGGTCACAAAGGAAGTGGCGCAACTCTTCATGCACACACCTCACAAGACGCCCTTTACCGTCTTGAAATGCTCATTCAAATGGGGAGCTCCTGGTCCCTAGAAACTGTAAGGAGACTCATTAGAACATCTTTAGACTGCATTATTGTGCTTGATAAAGATCCCACAACAGGAGCCAGGTACATAAAAGAAGTTTCTGAAATTGCTGGCTTAGAAGAAAGTGGCTTTCTTGTTCATCACCTTCACAACACCAACAGCGAAGATTTAGGCTATTAAGCACAATTGTCCAAACAACAAGCCCTTTATTATAAGATATACTTATACAAGACCACACCCTCAGCCTGGGTTAAACTGGATTTCGAGTTGTTTTTTCCATAATCACCGCCTCAAAAGCTTTTGCTACACTTCTCTCTATCCCCCGCTTAAGTTTCTCATGGGGGTATCATGGGAATGATTCGTTTTTTTATATTAGTAAGTATTTTTTCATCTACGGCCTGGGGGATAAATCACCAAGAGGAAATCGCAAAAGCTCAAAAGTGGGCAAATAGTTTTCAGCGGTCCTATCCTATTTTTATTATAGATCGAGATAAAACAAACTTTTTTGCAAAGTCATTGAACTCCTCTAAAGACCCAATGACAGGGCTAGCTAAAATTCAGCAGTATTTCAAAGAAGAGGCGAATATCTCGCTATCTGAACAAGACTTTATAACACTTGAACCTTATATAAAAATCTTAACAAATACAGCCATCGCCATACCCATTACTAAAGGATTCAAGGGTGAATATAAATTCTGCGCTGTTTTCGCAAATGCTCCAAACGGGAACTCTCAAGTAGAGTCCAATAGAATTATAGGATTTAATCAACCTGAAGTTTTTAAGGATCACCAACATTTAAACTACAATAATTTAAATCAAAAAATGAGCTTTGAAGAACTCTACCTGTTCTCGCTATATCACGAAGTAAGCCATTGCTTAGATGAAAAGTTTATAGTTGAAATGCAGGCTAATGGCGGTGAGCCACACGGAATACATGAAGCCGAAGCATATGCTGAACTGCTCGCTTATTTTGCTTTGGTTCCAAGATTAGGAAAGGAAGTTGCTGCACGTAGAGGTATTTACCGAACTGTTTACTCTCGTGTTGTAGGCGAGTTTCTTACAACCGCACCTGTTTTTGGCAACCCTCATATCACAAGCGGCGGTGCTACTTATAATCTGGGACCATACCTACTTAAAGCTCAAGAGCTTCTACAGTTTCAAGAACTTAATTTAGATCACCCCTTGGACCAAACAGCTCAAAATTTTGTGCTTGAACACGCTATGACATCTAGAGAGTTTCACGCTGTTGTAACTTTTTTAAGAGATGGCCGTGAAAAAGCAAATGCTCAATATAGTGACTGGGCACTAAAAGACCCTCACTTTTTCTACTCTTCATATATAGAGCTTCTACAATATCAGGGTTACACAGATACTGTTCTTGAACAGGCATTCACCACAAACCCCACACCCACTTATGAACTGTTACCAAAACTAGATGAGGCCCTCTTATGTCAAGCACTTCAGAATAAAGATCAACTAGGCTATTTAAACATCTTAGATGACTACCGCTCATTAATTAATAACAACATTTATGAACCGAATGAAATCACCAAGATTTACACTAAATTAAATAACTTAGATCTTTCCTGTGATACTATTTAAGAAAAAGGAAATCTACGCAGTTTACATGAAAAGCCGCGTAGCACTCTCAACTAAACCTGTGGATTAATTACTTTAAGACCTAGCTCAATCAACTGATCAATCGCAACTTCTGATGGAGCATGTGACATAGGACATGTTCCCTTAGCTGTTTTAGGAAACGCAATCACATCCCTAATCGTATCAACACCTGCAAGGTGCATTACTAACCTATCAAGACCCCAAGCAATTCCACCATGTGGAGGAGTTCCGTATTGAAGCGCATCGATAAAAAAGCCAAACTTAGCTTTTACTTCTTCATCAGTAAGTCCTAGAGCTTTAAAAACACCTTTTTGAAGCTGAGGTTGATAAATCCTTAAACTTCCACCAGCTGTTTCACTACCATTACAAACAAAGTCATAAGCTTTTGATTTCATCTCCCCTAAGGTTGAGTGAAGATCATCCCCTCCTTTGATTAAAAGCTCTTTATGCTCTTCTAGTGGCTCTGTAAACGGATGGTGAATCGAGTACCAACGTTGATCATCTGAGTTGTACTCAAATAATGGAAATTCATTAACCCACAAAAATCTATCTACCGATTCATCAGTTAGGCTAAATGCTTTTGCTAACTCTAATCTTAAATAACCCAAAGCTTCACAAGCTGTAGCCCACGTGTCTGAAACTAAAAACAAAACCCCTTTATGGTCAGCTGAGCCAAAAGTCTCTTCAAACATCTTCTCAACCAAGTCTTGGCCTAAAAACTTTAAAACTGGAGATTGATAAACCTTTCCACCTTCACTCTTAATCCAAGCTAAACCTTTTGCTCCACGAGACTGAGCAAGCTTTGTCCATTTATCAGTCTGACTCCTTGAAGGAAGCTCGTTCTTTAAAGCTAGAGCTTTAACTTTTCCACCTTGTTCAATAGTAGAACTAAACGCCTTAAACTCACAGCCTTTTAAAGTTTCTGTTAAATCTTGAATTTCCATTTCAACACGTAAGTCAGGTTTATCAGAACCAAATCTATCCATTGCCTCATGATATGAAAGTACAGGAACTTCTCCAATATCTTGGTTTTTATATTTTTTCCAAAGCTTTGTTGCCAACCCTTCTGTTAACTCACGCATGATCTCTTCATTTATAAAAGACATCTCAATATCAATTTGTGTGAATTCAGGCTGACGATCAGCTCTTAAATCCTCATCTCTAAAACATCTAGCGATCTGAAAATATTTATCTGTTCCCGCAATCATCAAAAGTTGTTTTAAAGTCTGTGGACTCTGTGGAAGAGCGTAGAACTCTCCTTGGCTTACACGAGAAGGAACTAAGAAGTCCCTGGCTCCTTCAGGAGTACTTTTATAAAGCACAGGCGTTTCTACTTCGTAAAAACCCTCATCCGATAAGTAGTTTCTAGAAATTTGCATAACTTCATGTCTAAGTTTTAATAAAGACATCTTTTCTCTATTTCTTAACTCTAAATACCTGTATTTTTGACGAATAGCATCCCCTGCTTTATCAAGGTCACCTATTACAAAAGGAGGCGTTTGAGCCTCTGATAGAACAACTAACTCCAAAGCTTCAATTTCAACTTCACCTGTTGGGATCTTTTTATTGATCATCCCTTCAGGTCTTAAGTTTACTTTCCCTTTTACAGCTAAAACAAATTCTGATCTTAAATCCTTTGCTGCAGGAATTTTTGCAGGATCAAAAACAACCTGAACAAGCCCTTCTCTGTCTCTAAGGTCAATAAATACAAGGCCTCCATGGTCTCTACGAGTGTCGCACCAACCTGTTATCCATATATCTTTGCCCGCATATTCAGCATTTACCTTTCCGCAGTATTGGTCCCGTTTCCAGCCTTGTTTTTCTGCCATGTTGGCTCCTTTAAAAAATAGTCCTAAAATATAGTATGCCTAAAGTTAAAATACAAAAAACACTTTCTGTCCAAGCCGAAAAACTTTTTGCAGCTGTGCAAGACGTTTTAACCCACGATAAAGAGCTCAAGGCTCTTGAGCCTAATCTTGAGATTTGCGACCAAAATGTCTGTGCTGACAAACTTTCAGCTAATGTTACAGGGTCTCGTATTGACGGAAAGTTCTCTATCAAACCCCAGGGAGATAGCTCCACAATAGATATTGAGCTTAAACTCCCCTTAATGCTCGCCCCATTTAAGAGCGTTGTCCAAAAAAAGATTGAGGAGAAGCTGGACCGAATCAGCTAAGCTCATGACCAAGAAAAAAAGCCCTACTAAGCAGGCTTCTTCAAGTACTCTAAGTGTAAAAACAGGGGCTTTATCAAAAAATGACCCTCTACAAGCCTATCTTGCAGAAATTAGAAACTACCCTCTACTCACACGAGAAGAGGAAAAGGAGCTTGCACTTAAGTACTTTGAGACAAAGGATCAAAAAACAGCGCAAAAACTTGTGACCTCAAACTTACGCTTTGTTGTCAAAATCGCAGCAGAGTACTCTAAATTTGGGGCTAAGTTAATTGACCTTATTCAAGAAGGAAATGTTGGACTCATGCATGCTGTAAGAGAGTTTAACCCCCATAAAGATGTAAAGCTTATAACTTATGCTGTTTGGTGGATCAGAGGCCACATTCAAGAGTACCTTATGAAGCAACACTCAATGGTAAAAATTGGAACAACTAACGCCCAAAAAAAGCTTTATTACAAACTAAATAAAGAAAAGCAGAAAATGCTACGAGAGGGGCTTGAACCAAGCGTTAAGCTTTTAAGTTCACGTCTTGGAGTGACTGAAAAAGATGTCAACATTATGGAAGAGCGCTTAGGCTCCCCAGATGTAAGCTTAGACCAACCCTTAAGTGATAAAAACTCAAGTGTCTTACTTGATCTACAAAAAGACTCTTACAATGAAGTGATTGAAGACCGTATTGATTTAAAGGAAAACCTTGAAATCCTATCTGAAGCCCTAACAAAACTTAAAGACTCTTTAACAGAACGAGAAGTACTTTTGTTAAAAGAGCGCATATTAAGTGACAATCCTAAGACGCTAAATGAAATCGGTGAGGAACTCGGGGTGACCCGTGAAGCAGTAAGGC
>JBOEFV010000024.1:0-23954 GCA_050633065.1 Bdellovibrionales bacterium | reverse complement strand
GTCTCGTGGGCTCGGAGATGTGTATAAGAGACAGGTCTCATATAGTTATGCCTTTAGGCGCTCCTTTAGCAAAAGTTCAGGCCACAAGAGATTATGGTGCAACGGTTTATCAAAGTGGCGATGTTGTTGATGATGCTTATGACTACTGCATGAATTTGAATAAAGAGCATGGCTATGAATTTGTTCACCCTTATTTAGACCCAGATGTTATTGCAGGTCAGGGGACTATTGGTCTTGAAATTTTAGAACAGGTTAAAAACCTAGATTCAGTTGTTATATCTGTTGGAGGAGGGGGCCTTATTAGTGGGGCTGCTCTTGCTTTAAAAGAGCTTAATCCAAAGATAAAAGTTTATGGTGCTGTCGCTGAGTCAGCGCCAGGGATGTACCACTTGTTTAAATCTAAAGGAAAAGATGTGGGGTCAGAAGCTATTCCTACAATTGCAGATGGCATAGCTATTAAGAAACCATCACTATATATTTATGAAAACTATATTAGTAAGTATGTAGACGATATGGTTTTAGTTTCAGAAGAAGAGATGGCTGAGGCGATGGTGTTTTTACTAGAAAGAGCAAAGGCTGTTGTTGAGGGTGCAGGGGCTGCGGGTCTTGCAGGAGCTAAGAAAGCCAGTAAAGAATGGGATCTTGGTGATAGAACGGCTGTTGTTTTATGTGGTGGAAACGTTGATTTAAACCTACTCTCAACAGTGATTGAAAAAGGTCTTTCAAAAGTTGGTAGAATGACAAGGGTTAAGGTTGCAACAAAAGACCTTCCTGGGAATTTACATAGATTAACAGCAGTGCTTGCTGAGTTAGATGCTAATATTATTGATGTCACGCACGATCGAGTGAGTGCAGGCTTAGGTATTAGAGAAACTCTTATTGAGTTTTTATTAGACACTAAAAACGATGAGCATATTAAAAAAATTAAAGCTAAATTTGAGGCTCTTGGAGTTAGAGTCCTAGAGGGTTAAGAATGGATTTAAAAATATCAAAAGAAATTTTAGATTTAGTACCATATAAGCCAGGGCAGTCAGAAAAAGATGTAAAAGCTCAGTATAATAGAGATTTTTTTGTTAAGCTTGCTAGTAACGAAAGTCCACTTCCTCCATCAAGAAGGGTTAGGGACGCTTTACTGAAAGCTGCGGATGAGGCTTTTTTATACCCTGATCCAAGCTGTAGAAACTTAAGAGAAGTTGCTTCAAAGTATTTTGACACACCAGCTGAGAACATTTTAGTGGGGAATGGGTCTAATGAGCTAATTGATTTATTAATTAGACTAGTTTGTGAGCCAGGAGAGTCAGTGATGACATCCGTTGGTGCTTTTATTGCATATAAAATTTGTGCAAGAGCAAGTCGTGCGAATGTAATCGAGATTCCTTTAAGAGCTGATTACACAATTGATCTTTCAGCATTTTCTAAAAAGTTAGAAGAGTTAGAAGTTTTGCCTAAGATTATTTTTATCCCGAACCCCAATAATCCAATAGGGGCTTATATTCCAAAAGCTGAGGTAGATGAGTTTTTGGCAAAATGGGGTGGAAGAAAAGATCTCTTAATCGTTTTTGACGAGGCTTACACAGAGTTTGTAGACGTTAAAGATTTCCCGCAAACTCTAGATTTGTTAAAGCATGAAAATGTTTTAGTTTTAAAAACAATGTCTAAAGTTTTTGGTTTAGCAAGTTTAAGAGTGGGACTTTTATTGGGGAGCCCTGAGGTTTTAGGCCTACTTCATAGAATCAGAAACCCTTTTAATGTGAATTCTTTTGCTCAAGCTGCGGCAGCGGCTGCTTTACAAGATCAAGAGGCTATTGAAAAAATTCAAGAACTTGTGATCAGTGGTAGAAATGATTTTGCCAAATTCTTAGATGAGTTAAATGTTAAGTATGTTCCTTCTCAGGCTAACTTTATCTTCTTTGATACTGAAAAGCCCGCTCTAGAAGTTCATGATGCTCTTTTAAAAGAAGGTGTTATTGTAAGGCCTCTTATAGGGTATGGCTTTAAAACTCAGTTAAGAATCACGATCGGGGATAAAGAGCAGATGGACTTTGCAAAATCGGCGTTTAGGAAGGTTTTTGGCTAGAATGTGCTTAATTTTATAAATTGAGTCTTTTAAAAAAGCTGATATAACAATTTCATGGATCAAAACCTTATCACTATTGATGGCCCTGCAGCTTCTGGAAAGTCTTCACTGAGCCGCTCCTTGGCTAGAAAGCTTGGTTGGAACTGGGTTTCAACAGGGGCTTTTTATCGAGCTCTAGGCCTTATGGCTCATAAACACGGTGTAGATCAAAATAGTGAGGATGCGTTAGTTGAACTTTTGGGCAAGTTTAAGCTTGAAGTGAGGCCTGATCCTGTTCAAACAACAGTATATATAGATGAAGAGCTCTGCTCTTATGAAGATGTCTATTCTGTAGATAATGGGACTCGGGCAAGTAATGTGAGTAGGTTTCCTAAAATTAGAGAGGCTGTTTTACAGATTCAGCGAGATTGCTATACAAAGCCTGGCCTGATTGCAGAAGGTAGAGACTGTGGGACTGTAATATTTCCAGATGCGCAGTTAAAAGTGTATTTAGTGGCAAATGCTGAGGCGAGAGCCAATAGGAGAGCTGATGAGAGCGATGATGGCAAAACAACTGAGGAAGTTAAAGAAGCTTTAGAGATGCGGGATAGCCAGGATTCAGGTAGAGAGGTAGCCCCAATGGAGGCTGCAAAAGATGCTTGGGTACTAGATTCATCAAATCTATCTTTAGAAGAGGTGGCTCAATTGGTCTTTGATAGAGCAAAAAGTACGTTTTCCCTTTGACATATTAAATGAGTGTTTTATAACAAGCCCTTAAGCGAACAGACCGATGTTTGCGGCCTACTTCCATAAAGGGGAGAGGTTCAAGGAGGATACAATTAATATGGTGAACCAAAGTACTGGATCTAAGGGCAAAATGCCTTCAGACGTGTTAGCTATTTTAGATCAGGCTGACGAAGAAATTTTAGGGTCTAAAGACGAGAAAAACAAAACTGACTTCGCAAAACTTTTTGCAGCAAGTGCATCAAGCGAAGAAATCAACGTAGGAGACATTGTAAAAGGCTCTGTAGTTGAAGTTCAAACTGACTTTGTATTAGTCGATATCGGCTATAAAAGTGAGGGTTTAATTTCTCTGTCTGAATTCAGAGTGATCGAAGGAAAATCTTCAATCAACCCTGGAGACGAAGTAGAAGTATACGTAGAAAAAATTGAAAACGAAAATGGAATGGTTGTTTTATCTAAAGATAGAGCAGACATGATGAAAGCTTGGAACGACATTTCTAAAGCAGCTGAGTCTCAAGAAGTTATTGAGGGTACAGTAATTGCTAAAGTTAAAGGTGGTTTAAGTGTTGATATCGGTGTGAAAGCTTTCTTACCAGGAAGTCAGATTGATTTAAGACCAATTAAAGATCTTGATCAGTTCATCGGTAAAGTATTTAAATTCAAAGTTATTAAGTTTAACAAGAAGAGAGGAAACATCGTTCTTTCAAGAAGAGTATTACTTGAAGAGCAAAGAGAATCTCTTCGATCTGAAACTCTAGAAACTATGACTGAAGGAACAATTGTAAAAGGTGCTGTTAAAAACATTACTGACTACGGTGCGTTTATCGATCTTGGTGGAGTTGACGGATTGTTACACATCACTGACATGAGCTGGGGTAGGTTAAAGCACCCAAGTGAAGCTATTGAAGTTGGTGAAGAGCTAGAGCTTAAAATCCTTAAGTATGACACAGAAAAAGAAAGAGTTAGTCTTGGTCTTAAACAGATGAAAGCTGACCCTTGGGAAACTGTGGTTGCTTCATTCCCTATTGGAAATAAAGTAAACGGTAAGGTTGTAAGTTTAGCTGAGTACGGTGCATTTGTTGAAATTGGTGAGGGTGTTGAAGGCCTAATCCACGTAAACGAAATGAGCTGGACTAAGAAGATCAAGCACCCATCTCAAATCCTAAAAGTTGGAGAAGAGACAGAGGTTGTTGTTCTTTCAATCGATGTTGAAACTAGAAAAATTAGTCTTGGACTTAAGCAGCTTGAAGAAAACCCATGGGTTGAGATCAAAGCGTCTTATGAAGCTGGATCAATCATTGAAGGTGAAGTTAAATCGATCACTGACTTTGGTGTGTTCTTAGGTGTTGAAGAAGGAATTGATGGACTAGTTCACATTTCTGACTTCTCTTGGACTAAACGTGTAAACCACCCCTCAGAAGTATATGCTGTAGGTGATAAGATTAGAGCTTGTGTACTAGGTGTTGATATTGAGAATGAGAGATTCAGTCTTGGTGTTAAACAACTAGAGAGCGATCCTTGGTCTGAAATCGAGAAGAAATACCCAATCGGGTCTCAACTTGATGTGACTGTTACTAAAACTGCTGACTTCGGTGTTTTTGTAAAAGTTGAAGATGACATTGAAGGTCTAATCCACATCTCTGAGTTATTTACTAAGAGAGTTGAGAATGTTGAAGACGTTGTTAAAGTTGGTGAGACTTTAAAAGCTGAAATCATTTCTATTGATCAAGATTCTAGAAAGATTGGCTTAAGCTCTAAACTAGTTCAGCTTCGTGAGCAAAAAGCTAACGTTGATGACTATGTTAAAAAGGCTACAGCAACTTCTAAGACTACAATGGGAGATGTGTTTGGTGACGCTTTAAAGGACATGAACAAAGACGCTTCTGTTACTTCAAGTGATCAGTAAAATCTAAAGAATTAAAAGTTTACTTTTAGTTGGCTCCCAATCGGGGGCCAATTTTGTTTTAAGGGGAAGTTTATGAGTGACATTAAAGTAAAAACATCGGAGATTTGGCCTCAAGAAAGAGATTTTATCACTAGGCCTGATCGTTTAAAATATGTAAGGCGCTTAAAGAACGAAGATGTTTGTGTATTTTGTAAAAGTGGTGAAGCTGACCTTGCTGAATTTTCTATAGATAATTTGACAGTTTATAAAACAAAACACTCTCAGATTTTGCTTAATAAGTACCCATACAATACTGGGCACGTGATAGTTGCTCCACTTGATCATGGGGGCTCAATGTTTGATTTGTCTGATGAGGTCTATATGGATTTAATGAAGACCGTGAGGTTTGCAGGTGAGGTTCTTACAGAAGCTTATTGGGTTGAAGGGCTTAACATTGGTGTTAACCATGGTAAAGTTGCTGGAGCAGGGATTCCAGAGCATTTACACTGGCATGTAGTGCCTAGATGGTATGGGGACACCAACTTTTTTCCAGTCATTTGCGAAACTAAGGTTTTCCCAGAGACATTAGAGCAGACTTGGCATAAGATAATGGATGTTATAAAGAAGAAGTAAGCAGAGGTTAGGTTTTGAAATCAAACAATTATCACGTACAAATGGTCGTCTCTCTCACTCCTATGGTGAAGGCGATACTTCTGGCAAATTCCATAATTTGGCTTGCTGCTGTGATTATAGCTCAAGAGTTTGTACTTAAGAACAATATGGTTTTTGACCTATTTGGTCTGTCTGCAGGTGGTGTTTTAGAAAGCCTTAAGCTTTGGCAGCCTATAACCTATATGTTTCTTCACTCAGCGGGAATTTGGCATATCTTATTTAACTGTTTAATCATTTGGTTTATTGGGTCTGAGCTTGAAAAGATCTGGGGGCCAAGGGAGTTTTTAAAGTATTACCTGACATGTGGAATTGGTGCAGGGGTTTTATATGTAATAGTCATAAACTTAGCTGTGAACCTTTTTGGTTTAAACCCAGGGTTTATGACGGTTCCTACAATAGGGGCTTCAGGTGCTGTATTTGGGCTTTTAGTAGCTTACGGGGTTATTTTTGGAGAAAGAATGATTTACTTCATGATGCTTTTTCCAATGAAAGCAAAGTACTTCATTTTACTTCTAGCAGTGGTTGAGATTTTTACACTAATCACCTCTGGATTTGGAGGAGCTGTGAATAACACTGCTCATTTGGGTGGATTTGTTGTAGGGCTACTTTACATCTACCTAGGTAGGTATATAAGTAAATCAAGACAAAAGCGCTGGCTTAAAAAACCAGGGCATAAACTTAAGCTTGTTGTTGATAATGATAAGAAAAAAGATGAAGGCCCTACTTATCACTAAGTGGGATTTTAGATAAAATTAAAGGTGGTATAAATGGCAGATCCAAAGAACAAAAACTTCACAATTAAACCAGAAATTAAAGTAGACAACAGACTTTCTGAAATTTTCATTAGAATGGGAGTTTATACAAGAGAGGAGATGTTGACGGTTAAATCAACATTAAAAGACTCAGAAGAGAACGTTGTAAGCGTTTCTATAGAAGATATTATTAAAGCTCACTAATCTAAGGTCGAGCTTAAGCGAAAGCTTAATTGTACAAAGTCTTCAAACCTAATAAAATTAGGTTGTGAAGGCTTTTTTATTTATAACTACATTATTAATTGTCACAGACGTTTTTGGTGCAGCACTATTTAGTCCAAGCCGCCCTCAAAGAAGAATGACTCCAAGGAGCTCAAGAACAACTTCAACAGGAACTTGTGTCCTTTCAAATCCACAGTGTGGAGGAACAACTATAAGAGTTGATGTTTCAGCAAGGTGTATGTGTATAAAAGATGAGTGCTTTCCAGTTTCAATAGGCTCTGGTGGCCCTAGCTGGACACACAATGGAACTTCAGTATTAGGTCCTACAGGTGGAATTTTTGATAGGAATCGCCGTGGTGCCGGTGGAATTTATGAAACAAAATCTACAACAACAAATAGCTATGATAATGATGCCATAGCAATGGGAATTCCTGGAAACGATGCTGTTGGTAAGTGGTTTCATAAGCCAGCAAACTGCGTTCATCCAAGTAGGTATGCAACAGCAGGGTGTGTTGCTGTTCCATGTGAACATTGGGCAAACTTAAAAAGTAATGTTGGAACAGAGGTGACAGTTTGTGGTGGACGTGGAAGAGGTGGTCTTTTTAGAAGGTCTCCTCCTCCAAGTTTAAGTGGTATGATTAACCGTGTAACTGAAAACGCAGCTTATGTTGATCAAATCCAAGGGGGATCCGTACAATGATTAAGATTATCTTAGTTACTCTATTGGTCTTTCCTTCTTTTAGTTTTGCAAAAGTTAAATACTTTTATGATAAAGCTCTTCCAATTAGTGCTGGCGGAAAAATTAAAATAATTGATTTTGATGCTCGTCTTGGTGGGATTTATCAGGTCATGTCTGTAGGCTTTCCGGGTGAGGGGTACTCATACACAAGGTTTAAGAACTTATCAAAAAGCATTAATAAGCTTAACAGAAAAGCTATAGTTAGATCCCCAGCTTCAATTGTGGGTAAAAAGTTTAGACTATCAAAGGCTCTGGAGACAGTCCTTGCGCCCCCAGTTTTGCCTGAAAAGAAAAAATAGAACTAATTTAATAATGATATGGAAATTTAGAATAGTCTTGATCACGTTTTTCTAAAAATGCATCGCGACCTTCTTTAGCCTCCTCACTTCCGTAAGCAAGGCGAGTAGCTTCTCCTGCAAAAACTTGCTGTCCAACCATTCCATCATCAGTAAGATTAAGTGCAAATTTTGCCATTCTAATTGCAGTAGGGGATTTTGAATTTATCTTCTTAGCCCAAGCTAAGCATTCATCTTCTAAGCTGTCGTGAGTGACAACTTTATTAACCATTCCCATTTGAAATGCGTCCTCTGCAGAGTAATCATCTCCTAAAAAGAAAATTTCACGAGCTTTTTTCTGTCCAACCATTTTAGCTAAATAAGCAGATCCGTAACCACCATCAAAACTTGCAACGTCTACATCTGTTTGTTTAAAAACAGCGTGCTCTTTACTAGCTAGAGTTAAATCACAAACTACATGAAGAGAGTGTCCTCCTCCAACAGCCCAACCTGGAACAGCACAGATCACAACTTTTGGCATAAAGCGAATAAGTCTTTGAACTTCTAAGATATGTAGTCTTCCAGCAGGGTTTGATTCATTATACTGATATCCTGATTTTCCACGAACACGTTGATCTCCTCCAGAACAAAAAGCCCAGCCGCCATCTTTTGGAGAAGGGCCGTTTCCTGTAATGATTACAGTCCCTACATCATAAGTCTGTCTAGCGTGCTCTAAAGCTCTATAAAGCTCATCGACAGTCTGTGGCCTAAATGCGTTTCTGATTTCAGGGCGGTTAAATGCTACTCTTGCAGTGCCTTGATCTTTGGCTCTGTGATAAGTGATGTCTTCAAAGTTAAATCCAGGAACTTCATTCCACAGTTCAGGCTTAAATATAGTGCTCATAAATTGTCCTTCTTAAAATCTTAGTATGTCGCGAGATAATATATAGAAGAGACTCTTGTCACAAGCCGGTTTCCAGCAGAAACTAGATGCTTTTCTAATATATTATGAGGCTTTGAGAATTTTGATGGTTGATTGGACAAAAGGTCTAAATAATGAGCAGGTGGAGGCGGTGAACACGACAGAGGGTCCACTACTTATCCTTGCTGGTGCAGGCTCTGGTAAGACAACGGTGTTGGTTTCTCGAACAGGGCAAATCATAAGTCAAGATTTAGCAACCCCTAGTGAAATCCTAGTGCTTACGTTCACAAATAAAGCAGCAAAAGAGCTTAATGAAAGAGTGGCTAAAAAACTAAGTTTAAAGAAAGAAAAAATATGGACAGGGACTTTTCATGGGTTTGGCTTAGATTTTTTAAAGAAAAACTATAAAGTTGCAGATCTTCCTAAAAAATTTGGTTTAATTGATTCAGCCGACTCTAGATTTATCATTAAAGATTTACTTAAAAATAAAACACATAACGCAAGTAGTGGTTTTGATGTTGAAGACCTTCAAAGGATAATCTCTGACATGAGGGCTGGAAAAAAACTTTCACCAGACACTCCAGAGGCTTATGTTGAGATGGCCACATGGCTCCTTCCAGATTATATTTCAAGAATGCACTCTTTAGGGGTGGTGGATTTTGATGGTCTTTTGTTAAAACCTATAGAGATTTTAAGAGAAAATGCTTATTTAAAAGAAAAGTACCGTGAAAAATTTAAGTACATCATGGTTGATGAGTTTCAAGACACGAATAAAATTCAAATGGATTTGGTGATGGAGCTCACAGGAGAACACCAAAACCTTGCAGTTGTGGGTGATGACGACCAGTCTATTTATGGGTGGCGTGGTGCTGAGATTAAGAATATTTTAAATTTTCCAAAGTTATTTGATAAATGTAAAGTTGTTAGGCTTGAAACAAACTATAGATCAACTCCCCAGATTTTAAAATTAGCAAACTCAGTTATTAAAAGTAATGAGGACAGGCACAAAAAAACTTTAGCTCCGCAAAAAGGGGTTAAAGAAGGGCCTCTTCCTGAAGTTTTTGTTTACAACGATGAAGATGTTGAGTGTGATGAAGTTGCAAGCTTAATCAGGCATTACAACAGAAAGCATAACCTTGATGATATAGCGGTGCTATTCAGATCAAACGCACAAGGTGGAGTTTTAGAGGGTGTTTTAAGACAGAACAGAATTCCTTATGACTTAACTGGAGGCCCTGCGTTAATTGATAGGAAAGAAGTAAGAGATGTTCTTTCCTATATGAAGTCAGCTCTTTTTCCAAACGACATCAGTATAAGGAGGATTTTAAATGTTCCTCATAGAGGAATTGGGGACACGAGTGTTCATAAAATTATTGAGTACCAAAAAGAACATGGTGTGGATTTTATAAAGGCTCTTCGAAAATGGGAAGACGCAGGGGTAAACTCTAAAACGGGTAGTGCTATTCAAAACTACTTTGATCTTTTGTATGATTTTCGTGTGAGTTTACTTAAGGCGACTAAAAAGTATGAAGAGCTTTTGCCTGAACTTTTTAAACAACTTAAGTATAAAGATATGGTTTTAAGTTCTTATAAAGATGGCCCAACAGCTATGAGAAAATGGCAACTGGTAGAAATTCTTGGGCGTATTTTAGATGGTTTTGTCAGAAATGCAGACACTGATGATAGAGAAAAAATAATAAAAGACTTTATAGACTCTTTAAGCTTAAGAGAGCAGGATTTAAAAGATAAAAATAATAATGAAAGAAAAGTTCAGCTTTTAACATTTCATGCAAGTAAAGGGCTAGAGTTTCCAATTGTTATTTTGATGGGAGTGGATGAGGGGATCATTCCTCATGAAACCTTAGGGCATGACATTAGTGAAGAAAGACGTCTTTTTTACGTTGGTGTAACACGTGCAAAAAGAGAGTTGATTCTTACTAGGTCTAGGCAAAGAAAGCGTTATGGTAAGTTAAGACAAACAGCTCCTTCTAGATTTTTAGCGGCATTGCCTCAAGATCTTTATAATTTATATGAGTCAGGTATTAAGCCAATCAGTGAGAATGAGCGAGTGGATATGCTTGCAGATCTTTATAAGAAGCTTGATAAAAAATCGCTAGAGAATAAAAAGCTAGATTAAAAAATTAAAAGGCCGACTCTGTAGGTTACAAAAGTTGCAGCGTATGCAAAAACTAAATAACCAAAGAATAAAGAGTACACAGAGTTTTTATTTGGAAGCTCTTTTCTTAAAACAGCAAGAGTTGATATGCACTGCAGGGCAATAGCGAAAAACACAATAAGGCTTAAAGTTGATGCTGTAGAGTAGTGTTCAGCATTTTCTAAAATCAGTTGTGATAAGGCTGAGATGTCATCAGAAGCTGTTCCGTAGAGTGTTCCAAGGGTACTCACAAAGGTTTCACGTGCTAAAAATGAAGTGAGTAAAGCTATAGTTTCAGGCCAGTCTAGTCCAAGAGGTCTACTTAAAGGCAAAAGAGCTGTTCCGATTTTGCTTAGATATGAGGAGCTAAGGTTTCCAGGGCCCTTTGGAAAAGTTGCAAGAAGCCATATAAAGCAATTTGTCACAAAAATTATAAAACCAGCGTCTCTGATAAAGTGATAAGTTGTTGAAGCCGCATCTTTTAAACAAACTCTAAGGCTAGGGATTTGATAACGAGGCAACTCTAAGGCTAAAAAAGGTTTCTTTGAAGACTTAAACTTTGTTTGATTTAGAATCAGGCTTACAAAAAGAGTTAACGAAACACCAAACATATAAAGTCCAAAAAGCATAAGGCCTCTGGCTCCAAGAAGCCCCCCTAAGAACATGGTGTTTGGTATAAGTAGAGTAATGAGCAGGGCATAAACAGGGAGACGTGCTGAACAAAGCGTAAGCGGGAGAGTTAGAATGGTTAAAATTCTAATTTTTGTAGATTTTATGTGTCTAGCAGCATAGATCCCAGGAATAGCACATGCGTGACTTGTAAGGATGGGGATAAAGCTTTCTCCGGAGAGTCCGAAGAGCATTAAGAATTTATGACAAATTATAGAGGCTCGTGCTAAATAGCCGGTCTCTTCAAGACTTTTGATTATAAAAGTTAAGAAAAATATTTGAGGAGTGAAGACTAAAAAAGCTCCAAGACCGCCAAAAAAAGCGTCCTCTATAAAACTTTTAATATAAAGGCCTTCAAATAAAGAGGAGGTGTTGCTTGATAAGAAAACAAGAGCGTTTTCAATAAAATCCATAAAAGGGGCGGCCCAATTAAAAATCGCTTGAAACAAAATAGACATTGCAAAGACAAAGAATAAAGTTCCCCAAAGCGGAGAGATTAAGTACTTATCAAGCATATACATTCTTTTAACGCTTAAAGTAGTTTTACTCTCAATAAATTTATCAAAATCTAGTTCTTGAATATTCTTAGAGATCTCATAAAGATTTACTGTGGGTTTAGCGGTGTTTTCAATGAGTCGATCTTCAAGGTTCTTTAAACCGATCTTTCTTTTTGCTGACACAGGGATGACTGGAACACCTAAGGCTTTTTCAATCTCATCAAAGTCTATATTGATCTTATTTTGTCGAACCTCATCAATCATATTTACAACGATTGCAATATGTTGATTAAGGTTGTCAAAATTTGAAAGAAAAATCTGAAGATTTAAAAGGTGGTGCTTTAAATTTACTCCGTCTAGAACAAAGACAGCAGAAGAGTTGTCTTGAGCATTCTTAAGGGTTTCAATTGTGAGATTTTCATCTTTAGAGTTTCCAACGATAGAGTAGGTTCCTGGAAGATCATAAAGCATAAAGTCAGGGTGGTTTTTAAGGCTTTTTCTTGAAAGCTTAGTCGTTGCTCCGTGGTAGTTTGCAACCTTATCATTTGAGCATGTTAGAATGTTATACAAGGAAGTTTTTCCTGTATTGGCATTTCATTNNGTCATTCAATTATTTATGAATTAGGATTTTTTTAGCACCCTGTTTACAAAAAGTGCATGTAACACTACCAATTTGGTAAACCCTAGGGCCGTTGAAAATAGTTTTGTGCAAGCATTTAATCATGGTTTCTTTTCTGAGTCCGAGTTCTTGAGTGATGCTTGCAAATTTAGACTGCTGCTCTGTAGAAACAGAATCGATAAACGCAGTATCATTTACTCTCAAATCCCATAAATTCATATCAACCTCTTACTTGGTAGATATAGCATACAGTAAGGGAAAGAGGAGAAAAAGATGATATTAAACAGCTATTCAGCTTAAATTGAGAGCTAAATGAAAACGAGTTGATTAAAGAATATTATTCAGGCATTTGAACAGGAATGGCCTCGTTAAAATCATCATGAAGCGAGCGCCCTTTTTCTTCTGATTCAAGGGAGGCTTTTGCAATTTGCCTGATTGTAGGGTCTAAAGCATTCCTTGAAATGTTAATTAAATCTCTTTTTAAAATATCTTTTTGAGTCTCATTTGTAACAAGAGCTTTAAGGGCTAAAACCTTCACGGCCCCAATCTTTCTTTGAGTCAGTTCATCACTAGTATGAGGTTTAACTGATCGGCCTTCTTCTTTAAAAGGGTCGGCTTTTTTAATTAAATCAATAAGTTCAGCCTTTGATTCAGGTAAATTCTTTGAAAGTTTTTGAACCTTAGCGACTTCATTTTTATAAGAGAAGACAACCTTTGGTGCACTGTTAGTAGGTGTGCGATCAATTGAATTTTTGGTGTTATTTTTAGCGCTATGGTGTTCATGCTGATGATCACTGTGGTCGTCTTTGGTGATAGCCTTACCGGGTTCTTTATGGCTTTTAGTAGAATCCTTAATCTTTTGAGATGGTGTAAAAAAGCTAAAAATACCAAAAAACGCCACACTTAAGATAAGTAGGGGCGTTTTGTTAGTATTAATTAGTTCTAAAAGTCTCTGCAATTAAAATACCTCAGGCTTACTCATAGGAGTTGCACTAATCCAACCCTGGTTGTCAATTGGCATTTCAAGGGCCTGAACTGTGAAGGTTGAATTGCTTAGAGAAAGATTTGTAAGTGTTCCGTCGGCTAAAACAGCGTACTGTTGGCCACCAAGACCAAAGCTGTCAACAATGTTTTTAGCATCATCAACAAGCTTAATTCCAGTCTGTTCAAAATCAACTCTTTTTGAATCTTGAGAAGCACACTCAAAAGACACAAGGCTTCCATCGGCTTCCATTAACAGTGCAGATCTTTCAATATCAAGCTCGTTACTTGAAAGACTCACGATTCTAACAAAGTCACCGTGTCTGTTAAGGTCATCTTGTGAAAGGTCTTTATTGTTACATAGTGTAGTCAGCTCATTGTTTTTTAAAAGTCCACCAGTTCCAAAGTATGAAACACTGTCAAACTTAGCTCTGTCGCTCTGACTGTGACTGTTGTAGTGAACAGCGAATAAACCTGGGCTCTCAACCTTTGTAGTTAGCGTTTGATCCATTCTGTAAGCATCTACAGAAGCATCTAAAGGGTAGATCGTTAAGTTGTTAAAGCTGTTGTGAATTACAGCCGGCTGATCAAGAGTGTTGACTAGTTTAGCCTCTTCTCCGGGAGTCCATTTGTAAACTTCACCTTGATGATTACTTAAAAAGATTGAGTTCTTAAGTTTGAGCCTTGGAACTGTATTAAACTTGTTAAACGCCATGTAAAGAGCTTCGGCTTCTAATAAAGGTTTTTCTTCAGCTTCAATCTGAGGAGATCTTGCAAGTCCAACTAGTGTTTGAACACTAATAGCATAAGACCCTTTTCTTGTGATTTGCTCATCACAAGCTCCTCTGATCCCGTTTTCATTTCCTCTTGTGCAGGTTGTGTGTCCATGTCCGTCAAAATGTCTCACTTCATGCATCATAGTACTTGCTTGGCTTGAAACAGTTTCTTCAAAGAAAGGAGCGCATAGGTGGATGTTTCCGTCTCCCCACATAGGGATCACATAAGCTACAACGTTTTCTTCGCAGTTTCTTTCAATAGTGAACTTCTTTGCTCTTTTAGTAAAGTAAGCCCACCAGTTGTTTTCTGTGATTGCTTTATATGTAAAAGCATCTGCTTGATCAGCTTCAGGCTCATTTGGCTGGATGTTCTTTAGTGTCACTAAAGAATTAATGATGCTAAACCACTCTTTTCCTAAGTCTTTTTCACAGTACTGAGTCTTGTTTCCTACATGTTGTCTTATTTGTGAATAAGTTTCCCCTATTTCTACAAGGTCATCATGAGTGATGCATGTGTTTGCTTCTGCTGAAGCGTTGAATGTTAATAATGTTGTTGTGATCAAAAAAGTTGTTTTTACTAAAAAAGTATTCATTGTAAGCCTCCCCCAAGGCGAGCGATTCATTCGCTTGCCAAAAGTCTAGGAAAAAGATTTTTAAGGGTCAAATTAGATAAAATCGATAAGAGCTATAAGAAGGGCTTATATTTTACCAATTAAGAACAGCAGGTGTGCAAATTTAAGGTAATTACAGAAAAAGCTAGAGAATACTTAAAATTTCGATTTCTTCAGACCTGAACCTAACAGAGTCTTGACAGCTTTTCTTAAAAAGAGCTCTTCCTAGAGGCGATTCTAAGCTGAGTGATTGAATATTTTTTTCCTGATAATTTATAAGAACTCCGCCGCAGGGAAGCAAAAAGTAATAAGATTCTTTATCTTGTTCTACATAATAGACAGAAACTAAGCTGCCAACGGAAACTGAATCTGCTTTTGAGAGGTCTACTTTTGAAAGATTATATATATCCTCTTTTATTTTAGAGGCTCTCCCAGCTTGTGCTTGAGCAATGTAGCTAGCTTCAAGCCCTCTTGTATCGTACTTATTTTCTGCTTTGGACTCTTCGGCTGTTGCTGCATCTTTAGCGTTTTTAGCTTCAGCTATAGCAGCGTCTAAATTGACGTTTAATTGCTCAATAATACTTTTTAAAATTGCTGGTTTGTCCATCTCAAAAGATTATCGTATGAAAGTCTTTTGTTCTATATTTTATTTTCTAGGAGTAGGGTGTTTAAATGAAAAATATATCTGAAGAAAAAGCATTTTTAGAACTTAAGGGGCTATGTGGTTATAAGCCACATTTGTCATTTCAGGTTGAAAAAGGCCCTTATGTTATTAAGCTTGCTGAAACAGAGGAAGAGCTTATTAAAACCTTTAGTCTTAGATATGAGGTTTATGGTGAATTTTATAAGACTCCGCCTCCAGTGCCTTTAGATATTGATGATTATGACCAACATGCTGATCACATTATAATTATCAATAAGGATGAGGATAAGGTTGTGGGGACTTACAGGGTTCTTTGCTCAGACTTTATTTCTGACTTTTATACGGCAAGGGAATTTAATATTGATAATGTTACAGGCCTTAACCAAAGGTTTGTTGAGATGGGCAGGGCGACAGTTTCTGAGGTAGCTAGATCAGGAGCTGTGATCACACTTCTTTGGAGAGGCCTTGGTGAGTATATTACAAATGTTAAAGCAGACTATCTTTTTGGCTGTGCAACGCTATGGACACAAGAATTTGGTGGGGTTGTTGATGTTTGGAAGTACTTTGACCAAAAGAACCTGTTTTTTTCAGAGGAAGTTTTTCCACTTAAAGAAAATGAAGTTCCAGACTGGAAAAGCTTAGTAGACGTTAGAAACCAAACAGAGCTTTCAGAAGAAGAGCTTAAGAAAGTGAGTAAGGGTCTTCCGCCACTTTTTAAATCTTACATTAAAGCGGGAGCCAAGTTCGGGGTTGTTCCAGCAAATGATGTTAAACTGCAGTCTGTGGACTTTTTTACAATTTGTAAGGTCTCAGAGCTTGCAGACGGCTTGGTTAAAAAATACCTGTAAGCGCATTTCAAATACCTATTTTTAGTTTTTAAGAGACCCTTTCCTCTAGTTGTACTTGAGTAAAGTCTTGAATTTTTAAAAG
This sequence comes from Bdellovibrionales bacterium, assembly GCA_050633065.1. Taxonomy (GTDB): domain Bacteria; phylum Bdellovibrionota; class Bdellovibrionia; order Bdellovibrionales; family UBA1609; genus JALZUR01. Next base: position 7,806 of record JBOEFV010000024.1, on the reverse strand, counting down.
CAAATAGAACTTTACGATAAACGGGAGGTAAAATCAGGGTCATTATACTTAAAGGAGGGTAATATGAGAAGAAATATACTGTTGTTTGTAATGGTTTTTGTTTCATTAAATCTGGTGGCCTGTGGTGGTGATTCTAAGAAAAAAGGAAAAGTCCGTTTAAAAGTTCAGGCGGTGTCGTAATGAATAAATTAACTTTAATTCTAATGTGTATTTTATATTCTGCAGTTTCTTTTTCAGCAGCGAACGAACAGAGCTTCACTCCTGATTCAGTGCTAGTACCAATACTAGAAGTTCGAATCCCTGGAGGTGGTACATTGTTTGAGTGTGCTGGAACTGGAGATGAGTGTTTGGTTGATATAGCTGACCCTGCTGCACTAACAGCGTTAACAACAGATGCATCGATTAACGTTGGTTCTCACGATACAATTACTGTAGGGACATGTAAGTCAGAAGGGGAGTATACAGCAAAGGTGCGAGGTAGTGTGGTTCTTGGTGGAACTACTTATTACACTACGTCAGGTGCTGATGTGTTGAGTACAAGCGTTGGGGACCTAGATTACACCTCAGTGGTTTTTTCAGGCTGTTCAAACGACTATACTATTCCTGGAGGCTTAACAGTTACTTCAGACACTGAAGTAGAAGAGGGTAGTGAAGAAGAGGAAGGTGAGTTTGTTGATTTTAATCTATTTATTTCTCTTACAGATATTGCTTGGGCAAATTTATCAACAGCAACTATTCCTAGTGGATGTAAAGAAGGATCTAATGGGAGTGTATGTTTATCATATCCAGAGGTTGTTCCTTCTGTTGGGACTATAACTCCAACTCTAGAAACTTATCGAATCTCTGATACTGTGAGTGCAGCAAATGCAGGTGGTCAACTTCTTTGTATTTTTGATCAAAATGACAGGGCTCTAGGCGGCTTTAGCCGAAGGTATTTTTCAGGAACCTCTCAAGAGATGGTTGGTGGCTTTGATACGCCATTTAGGTCACTTTCTCAAAATGGAGATGGCACTTTAAATATTGAAAACTATGGTGGTAGTGCGGACTCGAGTGCTTTAAGATTTGAGAATTTCCCAAGAAGCTCACACACGGGTACATATTCAAGCCCAAGTGGTGAGTTTAGTGGGAACCAGGCTTATACGGCAACTTTAACGGGTTCATAGTTATAGAGATTTTAGCCGCTACTGTTCTATAGGTAGTGGTTAATTCAGTTTTATTTAGATTTAGTTTCTATTGTTACACGCCTAAGCTGGATGCTTTCGGCCTGATCAAGAATCCTAACAATCTTTTCAAAAGGTGTCCCTTTATCTCCTCTAATGACAAGACTTGTATCAGGAGAAATCTTTTTAAATTCGGTCATTTTTCTTAAAAGGTCCTCTTCAGGTATAGGAACCTCATTCCAAAAAAGTGCTCCATTTTGACGAACTGTAAGAGTTGTTTTTTCAGTTATTTTTTGACCAGAGCCAGATTTTGGCAGCGCTACAGCTAAACCGTTTTTCTTAACCATAGTGCTTAAGGCAAACATAAAAAAGAAAATGAGTATAAAGATGCTGTCTAGTAATGGAACTAGATTGATCTCAACTTTTTTTCTTTGTGCTGAAGCGGAGTTTATTTTCATTTTTTACGCAAGCTCCTCAAATAAAGTAAGTTCTTCTTCAAGCTTATCTTTAGTTTCATCGCTCATCTTTAAAAATGAATTGTGAAAAACTAAAAGAGCAATAGAGATCCCTAAACCTAGAGCAGTAGTGATAAGTGCTTGTGACAAACCTGCCATCATTGCACCAGGGTCTCCCATTCCATCAGATCCAACATTTTGAAAAGAGAGGATGATTCCTAGGACAGTTCCCAGGATTCCTAACAAAGGAGCGATAGTGATAATAGTCTCTAAAGCTCTTTCAAATTTTCTAGTGGGTTTTAGTGTTTGTGAAGCTAGAGATTCTAGTGTTAGAGGCTTTATTTCCTGGTGTGTCTCAAGGCATTTTTTTACACATACAAGGCTTGGGTCTTTTGAATTACCAATAGACTTTAGAGCCTCAGTAACTCTTTTTTGTGATAGGTGCATATAAACTGATTCAACTAATGAAGCATTAAAACCTGACTTAAAAGAAAGCCAGTAAAAACTTCGTTCTAAAACAATTGCAAAGCCAATAATGGAGCAGGCAATTAATGGAAATATAAGTGGTCCGCCTGAGGTGATAAAATCTTTGAGCATTAAAAACTCCTTATGATGATGAACTTAAAGCTTACAAACTAAAAAGCCTCTTTTGCAAGAGGCTTTCACAAATCTTAATGAAGATGAAATCTATTTGATTTCTTTATGTACAGTATGTCTTCTTAAAAACGGGTTGTACTTCTTTTTCTCAAGTCTTTCAGGGTGAGTCTGGAAATTCTTTTGAGTCGTGTATCTTGAAGGCGGACGGCCTTCTTTACGTGCTTCAGTACATTCTAATGTGATGATTCTTACTTTACCTTTTTTCTTTGCCATATCTTCAAACTCCAGTGAATGGAATGTAATAAAAGACTAAGGAGGATATGTCAATTGGAGATGGGAGTGGGGTCTTTGAGATAAACCATCTTATTGAAACATAATATTTTAGAGTCTCCTGGGTTTCCTCTTTCTTGGGGTGATTAGAATTAGAAAAAGTGTTTAGTTAAAGCGTTTGCAAGAGCTTCAGGGCTGTAATGCATTATATGGGCAGTGTTTTTGTTGTGTAGAACGGGAGGGAAGCCAGATTTTAAGAGCATATAATCAAGTAGGGCTCTGGAGGTTCGGCCGTTTCCATCGGGAAATGGGTGTATAAAGATGAAGTCTTGATAGATTTCAGCAATTTCAACCAGCCTGGTGCTTTGAGGGTTTAGGTTGTTGACCTGGTCAATCAATCTATCAAGCGCTCTAGGGACAAAGCCATATGGCATATAATTGATACCCGTTCCTTCTTGGTAAAGGTCTATACTTAGGGTTTTTCCTTTTAATTTTGTTCCTCTGATCAATCCAAGTTCTAAAGGGTTGATACCATGTCTTCTTGTTCCATCCTGCTTTGTGATCTCACGGTTAACCTCTCGTAGTGTTTCAATACCAAAAGGAGAGTTGCCAGAGAGCAGGTCTGCAAGAAGAGTGAATGCTCTTTGTTGCGCTCTTTGAAAGTCTAAGACTTCTTGGCTTTTTTGAAAGGTTGAAGAGTTTAGGAGCTGTCGCTGAGCTTGTTCTTGAACAAGTTCAGGGGTGACTACAGTTTGAGTCTTTAGATGAGAGTAGTTGTCGTCAGGTTTACTCTTGAGGCGAGGGAGGAATCTGATGTCATGAAGGAAAACCCTTTTTGTGAAGAAGTAATCGAGTGGGCGCCGAACTTTTGCAGATACCCTTAAGCCTTTTATCATTTTAAATATAAACCCTGTTTTTGTTTCATGCTTTACAAGTAAATGGGGGAGGCCAGGTGTTTCAAGGGTGTCTTTTTCAGTAAAGCGGCCTTCAAGAGTTTGCCCTGTGAACTCCAGTTCATGGAAGGCCTCTTCTTGAGTTTTGTCCATATAAAAAAGAACATTTGATGGGTGAGCAGAAAGATCTCGGCTTAATAAATTTGAGCACTGCAAAGCATTTGAGGAGATAGGGGTTGTTAAAATTAAAAAAACAAAGCTTATGAGTCGCATACAGAGTTAGGAGCAAAAATCATGCTAAGCCTTGATGTGTGGATTGGTTTAGAAGGGTGGGCTGGGGGACAAGCTCTTGTTAAAGGCCTTAAAGTGTCAAAAATTAAGAAAAAGAGGTTTGGGAGAGAGGGGAAAAGGGGTGGTGTACTTGCTCTTGTTTGATTTGGGGAGGTTTAACGAGTAGGGGTTGTATTGAAATGTAGCAATTCCAGGTGCTTACAAGGATCTTAAAAATTTACAAAGTAAAATAAATAAATCCATAAGTCCTTGTTTTAAAAAGGGTTTATTGCCTATAAATACCTTATGAAAGAGAAAGTTCTTAAAAGACCTCTTGTTAGTAATTACAGTGACCCGGTTTTATACCTGTCGGAAATGATTTCTTATAGAAAACTTCAGTCCCCAGGTTTTACAGTGGCAAAGTTTTCTAAGAATTTAAGAAGAGTGTCGCCATCTTTGGTTTCTTTAATTCTAAAAAGAAAAAGGCGAATCACCATAGATAGAGTTGAAGAGCTTTCAAAACTCTTAGACCTAAGCTCTTCAGAAAAGTTTTTCTTTAAAAACTTGATAGAGAGTGATGGAGAGGCTTCGCCAGAAAAAATAACTCTTCCTAAAATAAAAAGGAAAGAAATTGGGTCACACATACTAAGTGATTGGCTTAATATATATGTGAAGGATCATTTTAAGTTAAAGCAGGTTCAATCAAACCCTCGACTGCTATATAAAAAATTAGCACACATTGCTCCCCCAAAGAGAATAGACAAGGCCCTTTCTTTTTTATTAAAGGAAGGGCATTTGAGGAGGGACTTAGAGGGGCGTATTTTTCCCGAAGTCCCACTGGCAATAGCAGATCAAAAAATATCGAGTCAAAAAGTTAAAAACTTTCATAAAAACGCTTTAAAGCTAGCAAAAAATAATATCGACTTTTTTGAAGTGGACGAGCGGTATGCAAATACGGCAACGATTGCGCTTACTGAAAAACGTTATGAAGAGTTAGTGGGTTTGATTGATGAGTTTACAGAAAAGTTTAAGGCTTTTGCTGAAGTTGAGGACTCTTCTGAAAAGCCTGATCAAATATATCAACTGATAGTTAATCTTAGTCCAACGGGGAGTAAAATAGATGAATAAGGTAATATGTACTTTAAGTTTTATCTTTTGTATCAGCAGTGCCACGACAGTGAGTGCTCTAAATACATTTGTGGGAAACGGGGGGAGTGCTGGAGATATGGAGCTTCTTGTCACAGAGAAGCAGTTAAAAGAGGTCTTAAAAGACATTTCTTTAAGTGATGAAGTAGATGATTACTGTAAGTGCCAGCCTGTTTTTGAAAACCACTTAGAGTGTACACCGTTAAATGGTCTATCTGAAAAACAGCGGCTTTATTGCTCTAGTTCATTAAAGAAATCAGCGCTTGCTGCAGGTGAGTTGCTGCAGGAAAAGAGCCTTAGGTTTAATTGGACTAGAGAGGATATTTATGTGCGTGACGGTGGGCAGATCACAACAGTTGATGCTGTGGCAAATCCTCAAAGCCAGACCATAACAATAAACCAAACAAGGTTTTTAAACCTTCCAGCAACAAAAAGACTTTTTTTACTGGCGCATGAAATTTTTCACATGGTTCCTATTGATGGCAAAAGCACAGGGGACAGTGGTGAAGTTGGACCTTTTAATGGTGCTCAAGGGGCAAGAAAATTAATAAACTCAATGGCCTCTGGGGTGGTGATGAACGCCTCTGATATAGGGTCTTTAAGAAAGTATGAGAGCGCTTTAAGAAGAAGAAAGTCATATAAGAAATCTTGGGTAGATCTGAGTTTTGCGTTTAGCAGTGATATAAATGAAAACACGAATGTGTACTCAAGAGATTCTTACGGTGGAGTAGGAATGAGATATAGAAATTATTTTGGCGGCGGTAAATTTGGCTTTAATACAGGTGTTGAAATTCAGAGAGTGAGCGAGGACTTTTTGTTGGCAAGTACAATTGAGGAGAGGAACTTAATCCTTAGCGCGGGCTTGTCATATAGGTTCATGCCATTTAGTGATCCTTTAAGCCTGCTGGGGCAGTCGTTTGTTAATATTGATGGTTCAGTTGAATACCTAGACTCATCTTTATCTGTGGAAGATAGCCATACAAGTTTATCATCAAGTGATAACTCTTTTGGCTGGTCTGCGGATATAAAATATTACCTGCCTCTTAAGTATTTTTGGCTTCATGTAGGAGTGGGTTTAAGAGACCACGAGTATAAACATGGCGCATTTAATTTAGAAAAAAACAGTCTTCAAAAAACATTTAAACTAGGAGTAAGCTATGCCTTTTAAAGTAAATTTTAAAATACAAGTGAGTTTTATATTAGGATCTTTGGTGATGGCCTCTTGTAGTCCTCACCACAGCCTGCCTGAAGAAAACATAATCGGTGAACGACTAGACACAGTAAGCTACACAAGTGGAGTCGAAAACAGTCAAAAGATTAATATGTTTGATGAAACAACAGGAAGGATTCATTCTTTTGATCTTCTGGGTTTAAATTCTATTGAGTCATATAAAGTTTTAAACCCTCAAGATGAACATTATATTATCGCTAGTAATGACACTTCATTTGTTGTGGATTTAAGTGAGTCACAGCTGTCCCTTTATAGGTATGATGGCACAAGTGATTTAGATCTTGTTGATTTTATGGGAAAACCCATCTCTTCAGCATTTAATCCAAGCACTGGGCACTTAGTGGTTTATGATGATCTTAACTCAGTGTCTTTAATGAGGATAAGCACGGAGGGAGAGCTTGAAGAAGTTTGGATTGGTGGACCTTTGGTTTCAGGGGATAAGGCTATTCTTGCGGGTGATATAAGTGCGACAGGGGATTTAATCTTAAGCCTTAAAAATGGATCAATTGCCGTTGTTGATATTGAAGAAAGCATTATACAAGAGCAGTGGGTTTATAGGCTTGATTCAAATGTTCATTCAGATATTAAGTGGGTGTCAAAAATATCAGGTGATGTGATTTTATATCAAAGTAGTGATGCTTTAGTACTTTATGACTATGTTGCAGGGATAGCTTTGGATACAAAAGACTACCCAGATAATTATGAAACTTTAGCTTACGGTAAGAATAAAGATGCTCATGTTATTTATAGAAGTCGAGCTCTTTTGAGTAATGATTATTTTGTGGCGTATGTAGAAGAAAATGAAATTAAGTTAAAAGAAGTTGTGAACCATCAAGGAGCAGATGGCTTCCACCAGTCGCGACTAGATTTATCTTCTGGTCAGTGGTCATATATAAGTTCAGCTTATATTGATGTAGAAGACTACGGAGAAGACGGGGCTGTAGATTATGTTCTGCCGTCTTCAAGAAGAGATGTTTTGTCCTATAGGTTTAGTGACATGCTTATTGTTTCAAAGGTGGAGCTTCCAGATGATGCAAAGCTTAAAAGAGCCAAGGATTATATTTTTGCTCTTTACCCTTCTGAGCTAGGTTACGCTGAACGCTTGCATATTAAAACTGAAGATGTAGAAGAAATGAGAAATTTTAACATTCCTTTTATTGATGAAGAAGTTGTGGAGATGAAAGTAGGGGGTTAGTTGACCCGAATTAAGAATGAGATTTTTAAAAGCCCCTTTTTTACTGTTGCTCCTTTTGCTGCTTTCAAGGGTGGGGCTTTCGACTGTTCAAGTGGCTTTTGTAGAGGCTCACTGGCCTGATGGAAGGGCTGTTGAGCTTGGCCCTAAAGGACGGTTTTTTCATGTTGCCATTGGTATAGGTGGTCTGTGGTATGACTCATTCCCAAATGAACTTGTTCAAGGAAGGCTTTTTTTAGAGTTTGATGAGAGTTTTACTTTAGCTGAGGTTTTAGAAAATAGATCAATTACTTTAACAGCAAAAGACGTTGAAGCTTATCTAGGACTTTCTTTTGATAAGACTTTTTCTTGGGATAAAAAAGGCTGCACATACTGTTCTAAGCTAGTTGCTGATATTTTAGGAGTTAAGCCTACAAGAATGGCTTTTAAAGGTGGGCACTGGGAGCGTGCTGAGGTGCCAAGAAAAGGAAGCCTTGGGATATCTCCAGATGAGCTTTATGAGGCTTTAATCTTAAGAGGATTTGTTAAAGTTTATGATAAACATGCAGGCAGTATTCCTTATTCAAAAAGAGAAGTTCCTAGAGCACTAAGC